>DASVQP010000026.1 GCA_036389135.1 Longimicrobium sp. | reverse complement strand
CATGCCGGACGGCCATGGGCACTCGCCAGCCTTGCGTTGTGCATGTTGCTGTCCTCGCTCGGCACCAGCATCGCCAATGTCGGCCTGCCGGCCTTGGCACAGGCGTTCGACGCCTCCTTTCAGGACGTCCAGTGGATCGTCCTGTTCACGCTGGCCTCGGGCTTGAGCGGCATCGCGTCCGCGCTCTGGCTGCTGATCGCCGCGCGGGCGGCCCAAGGCCTGGGCGCGGCCGTCATGATGGCCCTCACCATGGCCTATGTCGGGGAGACGGTGCCGAAGGCGAAGACCGGCAGCGCCATGGGGCTGCTCGGCACGATGTCCGCCATCGGCACGGCGCTCGGGCCGTCGCTGGGTGGCGTGCTGATCGCCGGGCTCGGCTGGCGCGCCATCTTCCTGGTCAAGGTGCCGCTGGGCATCGCGGCCCTGCTTCTCGCGCACCGCCATCTCCCCGCCGACCGCCCCGCGCCGCGGACGGATCGGGCGCGCCACGACCACCTGGGTACGCTGCTGTTGGCTCTGACGCTCGCGGCCTATGCGCTGGCGATGACGATGGGACGCGGGCGTTTCGGTCCGCTCAACATCGCCTTGTTGTCGGGCGCCGTGCTCGGAGCCGCCCTCTTCGTGGTCACTGAGACAAGAGCCGCATCGCCCCTGATCCGGCTGGCGATGCTCCGCGACCGCGTGCTCGGCACGGGCCTCGCCACCAGCGCGCTCGTCTCCACGGTGATGATGGCGACGCTGGTGGTGGGGCCGTTCCACCTGTCGCGGGCGCTCGGGCTGGACGCGGCGCTCGTGGGGCTCGTGCTCTCCGTCGGTCCGCTCGTCGCCGCGCTGACCGCCGCGCCCGCGGGCCGCATCGTGGACCGTCTAGGGGCACCGCGCCTCACCATCGCCGGGCTCGCCGCCATCGCGGCCGGGTCCGCCGCCCTGTCCCTGCTGCCGCTGAGCTTCGGCGTCGCCGGGTACGTCGCGCCCATCGTCGTCATCACGGCCGGTTACGCGCTCTTCCAGACCGCCAACAACACCACCGTCATGAGCGGCGTTCGCCCGGACCAGCGGGGCGTCGTCTCCGGCATGCTCAACCTGTCGCGAAACCTCGGCCTCATCACCGGCGCATCGGTGATGGGCGCGGTGTTCGCCTTCGCATCCTCATCCCCCGACATCACGACGGCACCTCCCGCCGCCGTTTCCACCGGCATGCGCATCACCTTCGCCGTCGCGGCGCTGCTGATCGTCGCCGCGCTGGTGATCGCGGGAGGGAGGAGATCCGACTAGCGTTGTCGATCTTCAGGCAAAGTGCCTGGCGCGCCGTTGACCGCCCCGGCCAGCGGACGCCGCGGCAATCCGCCCCAAATCGAAGTGTGCTACAATTCAGAGCTTTTGTTTCCGAGACCTGAATCCGCGGGCGTCGTGTTGTCATCGAAGCCTCCAATCAATTCATCCGAGCCGCAGACCCAACCGAATACAGCTTCGATGGCTAAGAGAGATGCGTCGTGGTTGCTGCGCGGCAATCCGTACCCGATCGGCTCGGTGGTGCAATCCGAAAGTACGATGCAGCTGTAGTCCCTGAAGGCTGCATCCTGCACCGTCGTCCCTACACATATGCTTGTAGTACAGCCGGTTACGATGAGGAACTTTATCCCCATCTGCTGCAGGGTTTCATCCAGCTTCGTCTCAAAAAACCCGCTATGCCGGTGCTTGTAGATCACTACGTCCCCGGCCTCGGGCTGAAGACCTGGAACGATGTCCGTGCCCCAGGTGTCTCGGATCAGGATCCGGCTCTCGCGACCATCGGGGGCCTGAATCGATTTCCCAACGCCGATGCTCAGGTGCCTCTCGCGGTTCGGAGACCCGGGAGCGCCGAGATCTGCCAGGTCGGAGCGAAACCCCATCTTGAGGTAGACGACCTTCATCCCCGCGCCGCGGGCGGAGTCCAGCACGCGCGCGATGGGAGGGACGACTCGTTGGATGATGGAGACATCGATGCCCATTCGGTCGAACATTCCCCCCTCGCTGCCGAAGTCGTTCTGCATGTCAACAACGAGCAGGGCGGTATGGGCAGGATCGATGGTGATCGGCGCTGGCCGCGCGTTCAGCACAATCGGTCGCAGCGGCACCACGGGCGGATCATCGAAGGTAGTCCGTTTCGTGGGGTGCACCCCCTCCGCGGCGGCGGCGGTAGCTGCGATTCCGGCCAGCGACACCGCGGCCGCTGCCGTCCCACAAAGGGTGAGCGCATCCCGTCGACTGAGCGCGTGAGCAAAGATAGGTTTTTGCTCGCTGTGGCTTTTCATAGAGCTGCCCTCCGGTGGGGGTTGAAGGATAGGAGTGGTGCCGGTACCCCATAGCGGGTGCGGGCGTAAGATGAAAGTTCAGCCTCCCGGGTGCTGCCGGCCTGACGTGTGCCATGGACGCCGCGTCCTATAGGTTACAGTCCGGAGCAAATCACTACAGTAACACTGTAATCAAATGAGCGAGCCTGTCAAGCCTCCTTCGCGCGCCTACCGTTCCCAGATCAGAAGGGAGCAGGCGAAGCTGACTAGGGAGCGCATCATTGAAGCTGCCGCCACGCTATTTCTGGAGCACGGATATAAGGGTACAACCGTCGCACGGATCGCCGAGTCAGCGGGGGTGGCCGCCGAAACGGTCTACGCTGCGTTCGGGGGGAAGCGGGGACTGCTGGAGGGAGTGGTTGAGCATGCGATCAGCGACGCGCCGAGCGACCGCACGACCACACCTGAAGGCGGGTCGCACGATGCGATGGTTGCCGATATGGCCGCGCTTCCTACGTCGCGCGAGCGCCTGCGCGCCTATGTCGCGTTCTGTTGCAGCGTACTCGCTCGCACGAGTCCCTTCCACGCTGTCCTCCGCGGCGCGGCTGACAGCGAGGAATTCGCGGTTTCACTACGCGCCCGGCTTCTAGAGGAGCGGCTCGACAAACAAATTCGGCACCTCCGTCTGCTCGTTGGCGCCGCGCTACGCGCCGGCATCACCCTGGAGCAAGCCGCGGAGAGCTTCTGTGCTCTGAGCAGCCCGGAGATGCACCACCTCATGACTTCTGAGCTTGCCTGGAATCCCCGGGCACATGAGGAGTGGCTCGCCAGGTTCTCGGAGATGGAGTTGCTCGGGTTGGAATCACACGCGGACGGTTGATGCTACCCGGTAGGAGGGCAGGCCAACGTAACATCGCGCGAAGCGAGTCAGGGTGCCCGCCCTCCTGCCCGGCTACCACTTGAAGCGGATGGGTGTTTGTCTCCGATTCTCGCGCGGGTGCACCCCTGCGGCGCTGCACCTTTGCGCTTGGCCGTCTGCCGCGGCCGCTACGCTCGTGGCCTTGATCTCACGCGACGTTTCCGGAGCGGCGGCCGGCTCCGGCTCCGGGTTGTTCGTGAGCCCGGATGGTTTCGTTCAGGGCCGGCGCAGCGGCGGCGGCTGTACCGGCGGCCGGTTCACGCGTGACGGGTCGCTCGCCCTGGTGCGCGGGATCTCCGGCACCTCCACCCGGGTCCGCGCCGGCATCTGGTCGATGGGGATACGCGCCCCGGTTTCGCCCGCCGCGTTGGCGAACTGCAGATCGATCATCTGCGCCCCTCGTAGCGCGCGCACCGGCAGCTGGATGGTGAGCACGTCGTTGCGCATGTTGTACGATGCCGGCGTCGCCGCCCACGATCCGGTGCGGTCCGTCTTCCACGCGATCCGTTGCGGTGGCGTGCCGCCGAACGCCACTGTCACGGTAACGTTCGAGGCGGTGTCCTGCAGCGCCGCCTGCATCACCCGCCCCGGCGTGGTGGAGACGATGGTGAAGGGAGCGACCACCTCCACCGCCCGCGCCTCCGACACGCCGTGCGCGGTGCGCACTACGACGGTGTAGCGCCCCGGCTTGCGCATCTCGGGCGGGAGCGGAAACGCGGCGTATCCGGCGGGGAGGTTCTCCTCGAAGCGAGGGATATGCGTGCCGTTCACCGTGATGTGGAGCGGATACATCCAGTACTGTCCGGTAAGCGCCACCTTCCAGTTTGCGTCCGTCATGGACGGGCGGATGGCGAGCGTTGCGGGGGAGACGCCGGTGAGCCGCGGCCGTTCAACGACGATCGGGATCCCGACGGTGTTGGAGTGCGTGCCGTCCACGATCAGCCGGGCCTCCAGCGTGCCGGCCGATTGGAGCAGCGGATGCGCCGGGATGATGAAGGACGTCGCCACGGTGTTCCCGCTGACGACCTGCGCACGCACCCATTGGCCGCCCTGGCGCCGCACGTCCACTGCCCACCGTGCCGGGTCATTGGGTCCGCCTGGCCAGATCCGCTCGCCCTCCAGTGTGATGCTCACGGACCGCTGCGCAGGCTGGACTAGCAGAACGGACGGGCGAGTGCTCCTGATCAGCGGCCCCTGCGCGCCCAGAACGCAGGGAGCCAGTAGCAGGGCGGCGGTCATGGCGAGGTATCGCATAGGTTGCTCCGGCGAGTGATGGGGGTTTCGAGGCCGCGCCTACGCCCCGATCCAGGTGACCAGCAGGCAGCGTCCGCCGGGTCGTACTGCGCACGGCAGTACTGCTGGGTACGTTAGGTGCCGTCCTGGGAGGACTACAACGCTCCTGGCGGCGCCGAGTAGGGGATGTCCCCCGGACGACCACCTCGGTCAGGGGGTGATTCCGCGAGCCGAGGTCGCCAGGGTCCGCGACGGTGGCATCGGCATCTCACCCGAGGGCTCGACAAAGCTCTTCGCCCCGTTCAACATCGTACTTTCTGCGCCACCGGCACGCCAGGTGATTCGTGGATCATCCTCCGTTTGACTCAGGGTAGAAACGAGAATCCCGCACGGGTCTAATCTCTAGACACCGTGCGGGCTTCTGATGAATGGGCCGGGTGGGACTCGAACCCACGACCTAGCGATTAAAAGTCGCGTGCTCTACCAACTGAGCTACCAGCCCACAAGCGGGGCAATATAACGACATGCGTCCGGTGCCTCAACCGGCGCCGCCCAACGGAAGTCTTACGCAGAGGCGCAGGAGAGGGAGAACCACAGGAGAAAAACATCACACAGAGACACGGAGGGAACTTCAAGGGCACAGAGAACCCCTTCTGCTTTTCTCTCAGTTTCTCTGTGGCTCTGTGTGAGGCATCTGTTCTTTACTCTCCTGCGCAGGATCATCGCTTGGTGATGCGCATGCCGTTGGGCGCCACGCCTTTCGGCGGGGGCGGCTTGGGTGCGCCCTGCGTCGGACCGGGGCGGCGATCGGGTTGGCGCTCGGGGCGGCGAGGCGGCCTGGCCTCGCCGCTGCGCATGGAGAGGGCGATGCGCTTGCGAGGCACGTCCACCGAGAGCACGCGCACGGTCACGCGGTCGCCGACGCGGGCGGCGGCGTTGGGATCCTGCACGTAGCGGTCGGAGAGCTCCGAGACGTGCACGAGGCCGTCCTGGTGCACGCCCACGTCCACGAAGGCGCCGAACGCCACCACGTTGGTGACGGTGCCCTGCAGCGTCATCCCCTCGCGCAGATCCTCGATCTTTTGCACGTCGTCGCGAAAGGCGGGGGCCTCGAAGGCGTCGCGCGGGTCGCGGCCCGGTTTGCGCAGCTCGGCGAGGATGTCCTGCAGCGTCGGCAGGCCCACTCCTTCGCCTACGTAGCGCTCCGGCTGGATGCGCGCGATGGCGCCCTCGTTCCCCACCAGCTCCCTGACGCCCACGCGCAGGTCGCCCGCCATGCGCTCCACCAGGGCGTAGCGCTCGGGGTGCACGGCCGACGCGTCGAGCGGATGGTCGCCGCCGCGGACGCGCAGGAAGCCGGCCGCCTGCTCAAAGGTCTTGGGCCCCACGCCGGGCACCTTGAGGAGCTGCGAGCGCGAGCGGAAGGGGCCGGCCTGGTCGCGCTGCCTGGCGATGCGCTGCGCCGCCGTCGGGCCGATGCCGGCGACGTAGGAGAGGAGGGCGGGCGACGCGGTGTTGACCTCCACGCCCACGCGGTTCACGCAGCTCTCCACCGTCTCGTCCAGGCGGCGCTTGAGGCGGGTCTGCGACACGTCGTGCTGGTACTGGCCCACGCCGATCGACTTGGGATCGATCTTCACCAGCTCGGCGAGTGGATCCTGCAGCCGCCGCGCGATGGAGACGGCGGAGCGGAGCGTCAGGTCCAGCTCCGGGAACTCCTCGCGCGCCACGTCGGACGCGGAGTAGACCGACGCGCCGGCCTCGTTGACCATCGCCACCACGGGACGCCGCTCGGCGGGGATGTCGCGAAGGGCTTCCCTGACCAGCTTGTCCGTCTCGCGGCTGGCGGTGCCGTTCCCCACGGCGACCAGCTCCACCGAGTGCTGGGCGGCGAGACGTGCGATCTCCTGGCGGAAGCGGTCCTCCTGGTGCAGGTAGACGACGCCGGTAGCCAGCAGCGCGCCGGTGCGGCTGACGACGGCCAGCTTGCACCCGGTGCGGAAGCCCGGATCGACGCCCAGCACCGAGCGCTCGCCGGCCGGCGAGGACAGAAGCAGCGCCTCCAGGTTCTGCCCGAAGATGGCGATCGCCTCCTCGTCGGCGCGCGTCTTGAGCTCCATCCGCACCTCCACCTCCACCGAGGGCGCCAGGAGGCGGCGGTGCGCGTCCTCGACGGCACGGCGCATCTGCTCCGGCGCGCGGTGGCCGGCGGCGAAGCGGCGCAGAAGCCCCGCGACGATCTCCTCGTCGGGCGCGGTGATGCGGGCGGTGAGCACCTCCTCCGCCTCGCCGCGGCGGATGGCGAGGATGCGGTGGCTGGGGAGGAGGCGCACGGGCTGCGAGAAGTCGTAGTAGTCCTGGAACTTGCTGGCCGCGCCCTCCTTGCCGCGCGCCACCCTGCTCTCCATCACCCCGCGCTCGCGCACCAGGTCGCGCACGCGGGCGCGGGCCGCGGCGTCTTCCGCGATACGCTCGGCCACGATGTCGCGCGCCCCGGCCAGCGCGTCATCGACCGTGGGGACGCCGCGCTCCTCGCTCACGAACCCGGCCGCGGCCGAGGCGAGCTCCGCGTCGGAGGTGCGGCCGGCCCAGAGCAGCCCGGCCAGCGGCGCCAGCCCACGCTCCGCGGCGATGATGGCGCGGGTGCGGCGCTTGGGCTTGAAGGGGAGGTAGAGGTCTTCGAGCGCCTGCTTCGTCTCCGCGCGCCCGATGGCGGCGCGGAGCTCGGGGGTCAGCTTCCCCTGCTCGTCGATGGACTTGAGGATGGCGGCGCGGCGCTCGTCCAGCTCGGCCAGGTACTCGTGGCGGTCGCGGAGGTCGCGCAGCTGCACCTCGTCCAGCTCGCCGGTCGCCTCCTTTCGGTAGCGCGCGACGAAGGGGATCGTGTTGCCTGCGAGAAGGAGCTCCAGCGCGGCGCGGACCTGCGGCGCGCGCAGCCCGAGCTCCGCGGCGATTCGTTCAGCGTACAAGCGATGGTATGGAGTTCAGGGGAACAGCAACTGCAGCCTCACACAGAGACACAGAGGAAACTACAAGAAAAGAAAAGTCTCCCATGCTGTTCCTCTGCGTCCTCTCTGTTTCCCTCCGTGTCTCTGTGTGAGATTGTTTTTCTCAGACCCCCGATCTGCGCGTGGCGATGCGGGCGCCGATGGCGGCGGCGATGACCTGAAAGAGGACGGCGCCGGCGGCGGAGGCGGGGGGGATCTGCCATTCCGAGGCGTCGAGCGTCTCACCGGCCAGGAGATTCGCGACGAACCAGACGGCGACGGAGAAGAGGCCGATCCCCACGGCGTGCAGGATGGGGGCGGCGCGGACGCGGATCCCCGTGAGGTAGCCGCCGGCCAGGAAGCCCACGAAGACGGAGAGGAGCACCCACGCCAGGCCGATCTCGCCGGTGCGCGGCACCACGCCCAGGGCGATCAGGCCGAAGAGGATGGCGGACATCACCGCCACCCCGATGAACCAGCCGAAGGCCACCCACGAAGGACGTACGTTCTGGAGGTGCTCGCTGTGCATGGCCCCGTTCAGGAAAGCGTTGGGTCGAAGTTGACGCGCACCGGCGCGAACGAGGTGCGGTGGTGCGGCGTGGGGCCCTGCCGCGCGAGCGCCGCCAGGTGCTCGGCGGTGCCGTACCCCTTGTTGCGCTCCCAGCCGTAGCCCGGGTACCGCCGCGACAGCCGGTCCATCAGCCGGTCGCGCGTGACCTTGGCCAGGATCGACGCGGCGGCGATGCAGTGCACGCAGCCGTCGCCCTGCACGATGGCGGTATGCGTCCCCACCCCCAGCTCCGGCACGGGGAGCCCGTCCACCAGCAGGTGGTCCGCGGGAACGGGGAGGCGCGCGATGGCCCGGCTCATCGCCAGCGCGGTCGCCCGGCGGATGTTGATGCGGTCGATCTCCCGCGCCGACGCCGCGCCGACCGCGAACGCCACGCAGCACTCCGTGATGCGCCCGATCAGCTCCAGCCGCGTCGCCGCCGTGAGCTGCTTGCTGTCCGTGACCCCCGGGATCCAGCACCCCTGCGGCAGGATCACCGCCGCGGCGACCACGGGCCCGGCGAGCGGCCCCCGCCCCACCTCGTCCACCCCCGCCACGAACGACATCCCGCGCTCCCAGAGCCCGGTCTCGGTGGCGAGCAGCTTCCGCAGCCGGGCCGGTGAGGGGCGGCGCGGGCGCTTGGTGGTTGGCACGCGAAGGGAGAGGGTACGGGGTACAGGGCACAGCATCGACGGCAGGGACGATACACCGAACCGCCAGACGGCACAACCGCACCCCGATTCCGTAGGGGCGCGATTCATCGCGCCCGTGCCCAACGCCGCTCCGAGGCTCGTCGTGTACACCAATCCCGTAGGGGCTGCCCCACGTGGCTGCCCGTGCCATGGGAATGACGATGACGCCGGTGTTCCACGAACGGCCGCGACACCACATCCGCGGCCAGGGCAGGCGCCCGAACATGGGATGGGACCGTGTACACGGGAGAGCCCGTCTCCTTCGCTCCGCGCCACAGGCCGGTGCGGAGGAGAGGGCGGTGAGGCGCTTTGCTCAGGAAGTTGGGGTGCGTCGCCGCGATTCCTGGTGAGGCCATAAACGGGAACAGCCACCCGGCCGGGTGGCTGTTCCTAATCCCTAATCCCTGATCCCCGCTTTACTTCGCGCCGGGCCGGGCCGTACGCCGCTCGCGGATGCGGGCCGCCTTGCCGCGCAGGTTGCGCAGGTAGTACAGCTTGGCGCGGCGCACGCGGCCCTGGCGCACCACCTCGATGCTCGCGAGCATCGGGGAGTGCAGCGGGAAAGTGCGCTCCACGCCCACGCCGCCCGAGATCTTGCGGACCTTGAATGTCTCGTGCACGCCGCCATGCTTGCGCGCGATGCAGACGCCCTCGAACGCCTGGATGCGCTCCTTGTCGCCCTCGCGAACCCGCACGTTCACGCGCAGGGTGTCGCCGGGGCGGAACTGCGGAAGGCCCTCCCGCAGATATTCCTTCTGGGTCTCCATGAACGGATGCATCGCTCGATCCTCGTGTTTGTTGAAGTGTGAGAGGTTGAGGGGACCGCGCACCGCGCGCGGCGTATGTCCCCAACGTCAACTCGTTCCCGGCCGCTCCAGCAGCTCGGGCCGCCGCTCGCGGGTGAGGCGCTCGGCCTCGTCCCGCCGCCACGCGGCGATGCGCGCGTGGTCCCCCGAAAGGAGCACCGGGGGCACCCCCATCCCGCGAAACTCCGCGGGGCGCGTGTACGAGGGGGGGCTCAGCCACCCGTCGTAGAACGAATCCGTGGAAGCGGACTCGTGGTCGCTGATGGCTCCCGGAAGGAGCCTGACCACCGCGTCCACCACCGCCAGCGCCGGGATCTCGCCCCCGGAGACGATGAAGTCTCCCAGGCAGACCTCCTCCGTCGCCAGCCCTTCCGCCACCCGCTGGTCCACGTCCTTGTAGTGGCCGCACAGCAGGGTGATCTCCGGCTCCAGCGACAGCCGCACGGCGTCCTCGTGCGTGAACCTCTTGCCCCGCGCGGACATCAGGAGGATCGCCCCCTCGGGACGGTCCCGCCCCTCCGGCGCCAGCGACTCCACGGCCTCGAAGAAGGGGGCCGGCTTCATCACCATCCCCGCCCCGCCGCCGAACGGCGCGTCGTCCACCGTCTGGTGGCGGTCGTGGGTGAAGTCGCGAAGCTGAACCAGCCGGTACTCCACCAGCCCCGCCGCCGCCGCCCGCGCCGGTATGCTCAGCCCCAGCGGACCCCGAAAAAAATCCGGGAAGAGGGTGACGACGTTGACGCGGAGCTTCACAGCTCCAGGAGCCCCGGCGGAGCGTTCAGCTCCAGCACCCCGGCCTCCACGTCTATGCGGCGCACCATCGCCTTCACGAAGGGGATGAGGAGCTCGCCCTTGCCCGGGCGGTCCACCGCCAGCAGGAAGCCGGAGGGCGCGTCGTACAGCTCGCGCACCGTCCCCACCGTTCCCTCGTCCGCCGCCACGGTGAGGCCGACGAGCTGGTGGAGGAAGACCTCGTCCTCGTCCAGCGGCCGGGCCTCGCCGCGGGGGATCACCAGGGTGAGCCCCCGCAGCGCGTCCACGTCCGACTCGCGCCCGTGCGGGTCGCGCGGACCGATCTCGACCGCCTTCACCAGCAGCCCGCCCTTGAAGGGACGGGCCCGCTCGATGGTGAGCGAGCGGTCGATGGGGCGCCCCTCCGCGTCCGCCAGCCGCACCACGCGGCCGGTGGCGAAGACGTCCGTGGGATGGTCGGTCTCCACGCGGACGAACACTTCTCCCTTGATGCCGTGCGGCTTCTGCACCGCGCCGACGATCAGGAAGTCCCCCTCGGACTCAGTCACTTCGAGACTGCTCAGCCGGCGTTCTCTTCGGTCGCGTCGGCGGCACCTTCGGCCGCGGGCGCATCTGCCGTCTCGGCCGCGGGGGCGTCCGCCGCGGCGTCGCCGCCGCCGCCGGTCACCCGCTCGACGGCGGAGCGGACGGTGTCCGCAACCGCCGAAGCCGCGCTGGAAGCCGCACCGGTCACCACACCGGCAGCCGACGAAGCGGCGTCCGACACCGCACCGGCGGCGGTCGAAGCAGCGCCCGTCACCGCGCCGGCGGCCGTGGAGGCCACGCCCGTCACCGCGCCGGCTGCAGCCGAAGCGGCACCGGAAACGGCACCCGCGGCGCCCTTGGCGGCGCGCCCGGCGCCCTGGACGGCACCGGAGGCGGCGGCGGCGACGTTCTCCACCACACCCTCGGGGACGGGCTGGAAGACGCCGCCCTTCTTGAGGAGCGAGTTGACCGTGTCGGTGGGCGTGGCGCCCTGGGCGAGCCAGAAGAGCGCCTTCTCCCGATTGACCACGAGGGTCATGGGGTTGGTGGTCGGGTTGTAGTGGCCGATGTTGGCCACGAACCGGCCGTCGCGCGCATTGGCGCTTTCCGCGATGACGATGCGGTAGTGCGGGGCCTTCTTACGGCCCATCCGGCGGAGGCGAATCTTGAGTGCCATTCCTGACTCCTGGTGGTGGATCGGGTGGCGTCCAGCCCGTGCGGCGGTTTGCCGGCATCAGCGTGCGAGCGGACGATCGAAAAAACGGGAATCGGGAATGGGGAATCGGGAATGGACAAGAGCTCGGAGCCGCCGGCGCTGTTCCCATTCCCCATTCCCCAATCCCCATTCCCCTACATTCGGGGCATCCCGCCCCCGAACGGCAGCCTGGGCATCCCGCCTTTCGGCATCATCCCCTGCAGCCCCTTCATCTGCTTCATGAACTTCTGCATCTCCTTGAACTGCGCCAGGAGACGGTTGATCTCCATCACCGGGCGGCCGCTGCCGCGGGCGATGCGGGCGCGGCGCGGGCCGTTGAGCATCTCGGGGCGGCGGCGCTCCTGGGGGGTCATCGACAGGATGATCGCCTCGATGTGCTTGAACTGCTTGGGATCGACCTTGACGTTCTTCAACATCTTGTTGTTCACGCCCGGGATCAGCTTCAGCAGGTTCTCCAGCGGCCCCAGGTTCTGGAACTGGCGCAGCGCGACCAGGAAGTCCTCCAGGTCGAACCGCCCCGCGCCCATCATCTTCTTCTCGAGCTTGGCGGCCTCGTCCTTGTCGAACGCGCGCTCCGCCTTCTCCACCAGCGAGAGCACGTCGCCCTGCTGCAGGATGCGCCCGGCCATCCGCTCCGGGTGGAACTCCTCCAGCCCGTCCAGCTTCTCGCCCACGCCCAGGAACTTGATGGGCTTGCCGGTGACGCCGAAGATGGAGAGGGCTGCGCCGCCGCGGGCGTCGCCGTCCATCTTGGTGAGCACCACGCCCGTCACGTCCAGCGCGTCGTCGAAGCCCTTGGCCACGTTCACCGACTCCTGGCCGATCATTCCGTCCGCCACGAAGAGGATCTCGTGCGGCCCGACGGCTTCCTTGAGGCGGCGGAGCTCGTCCATCAGCTCCTCGTCGATCTGCAGGCGCCCGGCGGTGTCGATGATGACCACCCGGTCGCGCTCGCTCCTGGCCAGCTCCAGCGCGCGGCGCGCGATGCCCACCACGTCGGTGGAGCCCGGCTCGGCGTAGACGGGAACGCCCACCTGCTCGCCCAGCGTCTGGAGCTGCTCCACGGCGGCGGGGCGGTAGACGTCGCAGGCCACCAGGCGCGTCTGGCGCATCTCGCGCTTCATGCGCCGCGCGATCTTGCCGGCGGTGGTCGTCTTACCCGAGCCCTGCAGCCCCACCATCATGATGACGGTGGGGGGGAGCGGCGCCAGCGCCAGCGGCGAGCGCTTCTCGCCGAGCATGGAGGTCAGCTCCTCGTGCACCACCTTGACGATCTGCTGCCCCGGCGTAACCGACTTCAGGACGCGCTCCCCCAGCGCCTTCTCTTCCACGCGCTTCATGAAGTCGCGCGTGACCTGGTAGTTGACGTCGGCCTCCAGCAGGACGCGGCGGATCTCCCGGAGCCCTTCGCGGATCATGGGCTCCGTAAGGACTCCACGCTGCCGCAGGCCGGAAAATACGCCTTCGAGCTTGTCGCTGAGCTGGTCGAACATCGGCGCCACCTGGATAAGACGAAAACCGCCGCCCGCGCGACGGCACGGGCGAGCGGGAGGTGCACAGCCCAACAATATAGACGCGGCGCGCCGTTTGGACAACCCGAAGGGGAATGGGGAATGGGGAATGGCCGTCCCCCTCCCCCAGGCAGTTTGGGGGGAGGGGGATGCGTCGCGGAGCGACGCTGGGGGTGGGGGCCCCTACTTCTTGGCCGTATCCACCGGCACCGCCGCCGGCGGCGGGCGCGGGGCGTTGCGGCGGCCGGCGGGGTCCAGCCACCAGCGGTGCGCGTTGAGGAGGTCGCCGCGGGTGTCCATCTCGCCGTAGTGCAGGCGGCGGTTGACGCCGGCGATGCGGCGCGGATAGTAGAGCACCGTGTACGGAGCCTCCTGCGTCATCAGGTGCTGGTACTCCTTCCAGAAGGGGAGCGCCGCCGCGCGGTCCGTCATCACGCCGGTGGTGTCGATCAGGAAGTCCGCGCGCGGGTTGGCGAACTGCACGTACTGGTACGGCCGGTCCAGGTTGGAGCCGTGCAGGATGTCGCGGTCGTCCTTGCGAAAGAAGTCCACCCACGAGTTCACCACCGCGTCGTAGTCGCGCTTCCGCTCTCCCCCGATGTCGTCCTGCAGCTTGGAGATCAGCGTCGTCCACTCCATCTGGCGCGGCTCCACGGCGATCCCCATCGGCTTGAGCTGCGCCTGGACGATCTCCGTGATGTCCTTGCGCGTGTCGTTCCCCTGGTTCGTCACCAGGGTGAAGCGGAAGGGGCGGCCCTGCGCGTCCTCCAGCACGCCGTCACGGTTGCGATCGATCCAGCCGGCCTCGGTCAGCAGGCGGCGGGCGCCGGCAGTGTCGTAGGGGAGCTGCGTCTGCGGATCGCGGGGATCGTACGACCAGTGCGCGGGGGTGACGGTGGAGCGCCCCACGTCCGCGAAGCCGTACAGCAGCGCGTCCACGATCTGCTGGCGGTTGATGGCCATGGTGAGCGCCCGCCGCACGCGCGCGTCGCGGAACTGCGGGAGGCGCGTGTTCCAGGCGATGTACACCCACTGCCGGTACGAAGTGTGGTTCACCTCCAGCGCCGGGTTCGCCCTGATCTGCGGCACCTGCGGCGGCCTGGGCCCCAGGTACACGTCCACGCGGCCGGTGAGCAGCTCGGTGAGGAGCGTGGTCATCTCCGGGATGGGGCGGTAGACGATGCGGTCCACGTACGGACGCCCGCCCAGCGCCTTTGGGAAATCCGGGTTGGCCTCGAACACCCACTCCTGGTTGGCCAGGTGGCGCACGAAGCGGAACGGCCCGTTCCCCTTTGGCGTCTGCGTGCCGAATGGGTGGTTGAGGAGATCCTCCGGCTTCACCTTGCCCAGGACGTGCTCGGGCATGGGCGGGGTCTGGAACCACGCGTCCAGGAAGTCCGAGTGCGGCCGCAGCCTGAAGCGGATGGTGTAGTCGTCCAGGAGCTGCGCCCTGGGGTTGTAGAAGGGGGTGAAGCTGGAGGCGTTGGGGAACGCCGTCTTCGGGTCCATCACCCGGTCGAAGGTGAAGAGGACGTCGCGGGCGGTGGTGGGCACGCCGTCGTGCCACTTTACGTCGCGCCGCAGGTGGAAGGTCAGGTCGATCGAGTCGCCCGCCACGCGCACCGTGTCCCACCGCTCGGCCAGCCATGGCACGGGGTTCAGCTTCGCGTCGTACTTCACCAGCGGCATGAACAGCATGTACTGCTGCACCTGCGCGCTGTAGTTGTCGCTGGAGACCAGGGCGTTCATCGACTGCAGGTCCCCGTACGAGCCGACGGTGACGGTGCCGCCGTACTTCAGCGAATCGGGCACGTCGCCGGCCTTGGCGCGGGTGCCGCCCCCGCCCTCGCGGCCACAGGCGGCCAGCAGCATGGTGCAGCTACACGCGACTACGGTGCGAAGGGTGGGACGGAGCATCAGGACCTTTCGTGAGTGTGTGGCGAACGGCTGCCGAAACAGGTACATGCGAACGCCGTTCCGTGTTCCCGGAAACCGCAACTGCATGGCTCACACAGAGGCACAGAGACACGGAGGAGAGGGACGGAAGAAGGGGAGTGCTGCCGTTTTCGTCTGTGGCTTTCCGTTCCTTCCGTGTTCTCTGCGTGAGATGCCGTTCGGCCTTTCAGCCCAGCGGGATGCTGACGCGGAAGGTGCTGCCGCGGCCGGGCTCGCTGGTGACGCGCACGTCGCCGCCCAGCATCCAGGTGTTGCGGCGAAGGAGGGAGAGGCCGAGGCCGATGCCCGGGCCGCGCTCGACGGCGCCCGGCTCGGCCTGCCAGAAGGCTTCGAAGATCCGCTCCAGGTTCTCGGGGGCGACGCCGATTCCCGTGTCGCTGACCTCGAGCACGGCGCGGTCCCCCTCGGCGCGCAGGGCGAGGCGGATCTCGCCGCGGTCGGTGAACTTGACGGCGTTGCCCAGAAGGCTGAAGAGGATCTGGCGTACCTTGTCCGCATCCGTGTGCGCGGCAAAGGGCGCATCGCCCGCGTCCACCACGAAGCCGAGGCCCTTCTGGCGCGCGAGCGGCTCCACCAGGGCGGCGCTCTCGCGGGCGATGGCGGCCAGGTCGGTCGTGGCGGGGCGCACCGTCTCCCACCCGGCCTCGGCGCGCTGGTAGCCGAGCGACTGCTCCACCAGCCGGTCCAGGTGCCCCGCGGCGGCCAGGATGCGCGCCACGTGCCCCCGCGCCTCGTGGGGAATGGGGACGGGGATCCCCTCCTGCAGGAGGTGGGCGAAGGCGACCACCGTCATCAGCGGGGTGCGGAACTCGTGCGAGATGGAGCTGACGAACTCGGTGCGGGCACGGCGCGCCCGCTCCGCCTCGTCGCGCACCCGCGCATCCTCCACCGCCAGCGCCGCGCGGCGCGCCAGCTCCTCGGCCAGCTCCACCTCGGCGGCGGCGTACGGGCCCACGGCGGAGGCGCGCGAAAAGACGAGGGCCCCCGTGACGCGCGCGCGCACCGAGAGGGGAACGACGAGCACCGCGTGCGGGGCACCCCCCTCAGGGCCGTCCCCCTCGTCATCCGCCGGGTCGCGCAGGAAGTGCGGGGTGACCTCGGGAATGTGGAGCGTCTCGCCGGAACGCAGCGCCACCGCCACCGGGTGGTCGGGGTGGTCGAGGCCGGAGGAGATGGAGCCGATCTCCGTGAGCCGCGCCTGCTGCGAGGGGTGCCGGTGCACGGCGGCCACGCGCCGCACCCGCCCGCCGCTCTCCTGCAGGTACACGGCGCACACCTCCGAGAACCACCCCACCGAGAGGCGCGCCAGGCGGTCCAGCATCGCCTCGTACTCCAGCGAGCCGGCCAGCACGTCCCCCGCCTCCATCAGCAGGCGCAGCGCGCGGGCCGGGTCGTCCGCGTCCGGGGCTCCGGCGGGGGCGGTGGGGTGGTAGGCGCGGGCCAGCCCCACCAGGTCCTCCACCACGAAGTCCAGGAGGCGCTCGCGGTCCGGAGGGCTCAGCTCGGCGCGGTGCTCCTCGTAGCGCTGCAGCTCGCGCCGGATGCGGTCGGAAAGGTCGCGCTCCTCGCGCACGGAGCGCGGGGCCTCGTCCAGGCTCTCGTTGAGCTGGTCGATCAGGCGCTGGATCCTCTCCCACAACGGCTCGGGCATCGGCGGGTGGCGCGGGTTTGCGGGCCGCTAGCGGCCGTTCGGGGTCAGGTGGCGGCGCACCAGATCGGGGAGGGCGCGGATGCTGAACGGCTTCTGCAGGAACCCGTCGGCTCCCGCGCCGCCCCAGTGCACGTCGCGCTCGTCCGCGGAGGAGAATAGGATCACCGGCACGTCGCGGAGCGACTGGTCCATCTTCAGCACCTTGCAGGCGTCGCGGCCGTCCAGGTCCGGCATCATGACGTCCAGCAGGATGAGGTCCGGACGCTCGTTGCGGGCGAGCGACACCGCCTCGGCGCCGCCGTGCGCCTCCACCACCGTGAAGCCGGCGTAGCGCAGCATCTCGGCCACGAGCGCCGTGATGGCGGGCTCGTCGTCCGCCACCAGGATGCGGGGCTGCTGTCCGGCCGCTTCGCTGCTCATCCGTGGTGCGCCACGCCGAGGAGCGCGGTGTCCGCCTTGGAGAACGGCTTCCCAACCGAGAGCCCCTCCTCGGTGATGATGAACTCGCGCAGCGAGTGGTCGTGCATGCGCGCGCGGATCTTCAGGACGACGATCAGGCGCTTCATCTCCCCCTTCTGCTCCACGTAGCGCAGGTGGAGCGCGTTGTCCATGATGGCGGAGAGCTCGGGCGTCGGCATGTCGAAGCTGTCCCCCGCCACCCGCTGCAGATCGTGCATCACCACGGTGGTGACGCGCCGCTCGCGGAGGAGGTTGGTGAGCGCCGTGAGCACGAACAGCTCGCGCTCGGGCGGGATGACGGCGTGGCGCAGGTCCTCCAGCCCGTCGATCACCACCCGCTGGATCTTGTTCTCCTCGATGAGATCCAGGAGCCGCTCGATCTCCAGGTCCACCAGCAGCTCGGTGGGGGCCTTCCAGTAGATGTGGAGGAGCCCGTCCTCCACCGCCCGCCGAAGGGGAAAGCCCAGCCCTTCCCCCTTCTGCACCAGCATCTCCGGCGGTTCGTGGTAGCCGATGAAGAGCCCCGGCTCGCCGGCCTTCACGCCCTCGTGCAGGAACGCCAGGCCGGAAACCGTCTTCCCAGATCCGGGTGTACCGATCACCAGCGTCATGGTGTGGCGGTCGAGGCCGCCGCCCAGCATCTCCTCCAGCCCCGCGATCCCGGTGCGCAGGGGCTCGGCGGAGGGGGGCGGCGGCGCGGCGTCCACCACGTGCGTCTCCATGTGCGCCGTGAGCGACTCTACGCGGGGGGAGATGTGCACCCCGTCCGGGGTGATCCGGAAGGTGTGCCAACCGCCGATGTGGGCCACGCCGCGCATCTTGGTGACGGCAAAGAACCTCACCTGCCGCCAGCGCACTTCCTGGCTGTCCATCTCCAGGATGGCGTCCGCGATGGTGAAGGTGGGGTCGAGCGAGATCCCGCCCTCCGGCGGGTGCGCCAGGAGGAGGGTGGTCATCCCCGTGATCCCCGCCTGCGCCTCCATCTCGTGCATGAACTGCTGGTAGTCCATGCGCCCCTCCGCCGCCACCTTGAGCGCATGCACGCCATCCAGGATCAGCAGCGTGGGCGCGTGGTGCGCCACCAGCCGGCCGATCTCCTCGCGCGCGCCGGAAAGCCCGCCGCGAGCGAGCGCCGGGTAGAGGCTGGCGTAGTAGAACGAGGCGGGTACCGCCGCCGGATCGAAGAAGGAAAAGGTGCGGGCCTGCGAGATCAGCGTCTGGTGCGTCTCCACCAGCGCCGTGAGGTAGAGGACCTTGCCACCGTCGCGGATCAGGTTGGAGCCGATCTGGTGCGCGAGCACGCTCTTTCCCGCGCCGGGGCCGCCCAGCACCACGTGCAGCCCGCCCTGCCGCAGCCCCCCGTCCAGGAGACGATCCAGCCCCGGCACCCCGGTGGGCACCCGCGCCGTCTTCGCTCTTTGCGATCCACCCCGCGTACCGTCCATACCGTCTCCTTTCCCCGTGAGCCCTCCGCCGGCGCCTCAGCTCTCGCCGCGTTCCGTCCTCAGCTCCACCTCGAACACGCTTCCCCGCCCCGGCTCGCTGCGGGCGCGGATCTCGCCGCCCAGGATCGCCACCAGCCGGCGGGTGATCCCCAGCCCCAGCCCCGTGCCCCCCGCGCGCCGAGTGCCGGGGACGTCCGCCTGCCAGAACGGCTCCCAGATCCTCTCCATCTCCCCCGGCGTCATCCCGCGGCCGGTGTCGCGCACCTCAAAGGTGGCGGTGCCGTCGCCGGTGCGCAGCGCCAGCCGAACCCTCCCCTCGGTGGTGAACTTGACCGAGTTGCCCAGCAGGTTGAAGAGCACCTGGCGCAGTTTGTCGGGGTCGGTGACCACCGTTGGCCCATCCCGCGGCACCTCCACCGCGAGCTCCAGCCCCTTCTGCCTGGCCAGCGGCTCGATGAGCGCCGCGGTGTCGCGCGCGAGCTCCGCCAGGTCGGTGGGCGCGGCGCGGAGCTGGTCGCGCTCCGCCTCGATGCGCGAAAGGTTGAGGACCTGCTCCACCAGGTGCGTGAGGTGCCGCGCGGCGTCCACGATGCGCACCGCGTGCCCGCGCGGCACTTCCGCGATGGGCTCCGGTATCCCGCTCACGAGCAGCTCCGCGTAGGCCACGATGGCGGTGAGCGGGGTGCGGAACTCGTGCGACATCGCCGCCAGGAACTCGGACTTCACCTCGCTGGCACGCTGCGCCTCGCGGTGGAGGCGCGCGTTCTCCACGGCGAGCGCGGCGCGGTCCGCCAGCTTGCGGGCGAGCCAGAGGGCGTCGGGCGTGTACCTCCCCGGCTCGTCCCATCCCAGGCTGAGCGCCCCCAGGATGCGCTCGCGGATGCGCAGCGGCACCACCAGCAGCGAGCGCGGCGCCACCTCCCCTTCCGGCCCGGCGTCGTCGATCTCGGGGAGGAGCTCGGCCTCGCCGGTGCGCAGCGCCCGCGCCACGGGGGCGCTGACCGCGTGCGGGTCGAAGGGACGGCTCGCCAGCACGGCGCGGAGGAGCTCTTCCTTGCGCGGGTCTGCGTGCGCGGCGCCCAGCCGCTGCACCTCGCCGCCTTCGCCGGTGAGGTAGACGATGCACGAGTCCGCCACGCGCGGCACGCAGAGCCGGGCGACGCTGGCGAGGGTGGTCTCGTAGTCCAGCGACCCCGCCAGGATCTCCCCCGCCTGGGCCAGGAACGCTTCCCGCTGCCGCGCCGCCTCCGCGTGCCTGCGCGCCGCCTGCTCCTCCAGCAGCGCGTGCGGGCTCCCGGCCAGTTGGCGCAGCCCGTCGACCGTCGCGCGCAGCTCCGCCAGCAGCGCATCCGCCTCGGCGCGCGCATCCGCGGGGAGCATCCGGACGCGTGCCTCCAGAAGCTCCAGCCGCCGCTCCGCGGGCTCGATGTGGACGGTGCCGGGATCGTTCATCGGTGAAGGGATGTCATTCGTGTCGATGGCCGTCCTGGGCTTGTGGGTGGATGATCTCCGGCACGAAGCAAGCCATTCGGATCGGCAAAGAGCAGTCCCGCCGCGTCCGCAGACTCCGGCGCATCGCCCTGCGTGAAACAGCAAAACCATCACACCGAGACACGGAGGAAACAGAGAGGATGGAAGGAAGTCGATAGCCTTCTTGCAGTTCCCTCTCGTCGTTTCCTCTGTGTCTCCGTGTGGGGCCCGCCGTCGCAGTGCCGTGAACCACGCTCCCAGGTCCGTGGGACCGCCGTTTGCGTACATCCAGGACCGGCACGAAAGGTGGGGAAGACCCGCCCCCGCCCGTCATCCCGCCGGATGCCGTCCGACTCCCGTTCTCTCCTGACCGAACTGCCGATGGCCCAACGATTTCCCCAGGCGCTGACCTGTTACGTGAGCGGCGTGCACAGCGGCCCCAATCCCTCGCCGGGGCTGGGGGTGGCGCGCTCGCTGCGGCAGGCCTTTCCGCACGCCCGGCTGGTCGCGGTGGACTACAGCGTGGAAAGCTCGGGTCTGCACAGCGAAGTGTTCGACGAGGTGTGGGTGCAGCGGCCGTGGAAGGAGATGCGCCTTCCCGTCTACCAGGCCGCCATCCAGGCGGTACTGGACGGCGGGGCGCTCTGGTTTCCGGGGCAGGACCTGGAGGTGGAGTGGATGGCGGGCGCCCTTCCCGACCCCGCCCGCGCCATGCTCCCCGGCCTCGCCGCGCTGGAGCGGGTGGCGAAGCCCGCGATCTTCGCCTCGGAGGGGCTCCCCGTCTCGATCCCCGAGTGGATCGGCGCCGACCGGTCGGACTGGGACCTGCACGCCTTCTGCCGCGAGCACGGGTGGCGGGTGTGGCTCAAGGGGCCCAACTACGAGGCGATGAAGGTGCGCGACTGGCCCTCCTTCCGCCACGGGCGCGACTTCCTCAGCGAGCTGTGGGGAACGGAGCAGCTCTTCGTGCAGCGCCACGTGGTGGGCGCGGAGGAGTCGGTGGCGTTCTGCGCGTACCGCGGGGAGCTGCTGGACTGCGTGCACATGACCAAGCACACGCAGACCGCGGAGGGGAAGACGTGGGCGGGCGCCGTGAACGAGGTGGAGCCGGGCTTCGCCGAAGCGCTGCGCGCGCGCATCGCCGAGCTGAACTGGACGGGCGGCGGGGAGCTGGAGTACGTCCGCGCGCTGGACGGCACGCTGCACCTGATCGACTGGAACCCGCGCTTCCCGGCCTGGATCCACGCCGCGTCGTTCGCCGGGCACAACCTGCCCGCGCTGCTGGTGGAGGCGGCCGGGATGGGGACGCCCCAGCCCGTCCCGTTCCAGACGAATCAGTTCACGCGCATCGTGCTGGAGGTGCCCGTCCGCAACACGCACCCGCTGCCGGCTGTGCGCCAGGCGAACGACCAATCCGGCGTCGGCTCCAAGCACCCCTCGGGGATGACGGAGCTTTCGCGCCGCCTGCGCGAGAACCGCCCGCGCGAGGACGAGCCCGTGCGCCCCGGCCCCGTGGTGGTGCCCGCGATGGCGAGCGACCTGGAGGAGGTGGCGGGGAACGGCGCCGCCACCCCGCGCCGCATGTTCCTGCCGCGCACCTCGCGCGAGCGCTTCGCGCAGGTGGAGGCGGTGCTCGACGCGCAGCCGGGGGGCACGGTTGAGGTGGGGTTCGGCTACAGCGTGAAGACCAACCCGCACCCCACGCTGCTGGCGCTGGCGGACCAGGCGGGGATGTTCGCGGAGGTGATCAGCTCGGCCGAGATGCGCCGGGCGCTGGAGTTCGGCTTTCCGCCCGAGCGCATCATCATGAACGGCCCCGCGTCGCAGTGGCCGGACGGGCCGGGAGCGGGCGGGCCGCTGATGGCGGCCTTCGCGGACTCGCCCCAGGCGTTCGAGCGCTGGATGTGCCACGGCCCGCCCGAGGCGCGCTACCTGGGCATCAGGCTGCGACCCGTGACCTTTGAGTCGCGCTTCGGCAGCGGGCTGGGGAGCGTGGAGCGCTTCGCCCACATCGTCAAGCTGCTGAAGGCGATGCCGGCGGAGCAGGAGATGGGGCTGCACTTCCACTTCGCCAGCGACGTGCTGGGGCCGGCGCGCTGGAGGGAGGTGTTCGAGGGGGTGGTGCACTGGGCTGCGGCCATCGAGCAGAGCGTGGGGCGCGGGGTGCGCTGCCTGGACATGGGCGGCGGCTACTTTCCCGACGACTTCGACCGCGAGCTCCTTCCCCGCATCGGCGCCATGACCGCGTCCGCCTCGGCGATGCTGCCGGAGCTGGAGCGCTTCTTCCTGGAGCCGGGGAAGGCGATGGCGCAGCCCTCCATGGCCCTCGCCACCACCGTGCTGGAGGTGCGGCGCGGAAGCGATGGGGCGGTGGAGGCGGTGGTCGACGCCGCCATCTCCGACCTGCCGATGGCGCCCTTTTACCCGCACCGGGTCTACCGGCGCACGCGGCAGGGGGAGTGGGAAGGGGTTGGCGGCGGCTCCGACCGGCTGGTGGGGCGGATCTGCATGGAGACGGACATCCTGGCGAGCGACCTGAAGCTCCCCGAGGAGCTCAAGGCGGGCGACCGGCTGGTGATTGGCGACGCGGGCGCGTACGACGCCAGCATGGCTTACAACTTCGGACGGGGGTTGCTGGAAGATGCGTGCTGCTGAGCCGACCGTGGAGTCGGCCCCCTGGGCCGAGTTCGTTCCCTCCGTCCTTTCCGACCACGGCACCGAGTGCTGCGCCATGGCGCGCGCCTGGTACACCGCGATGGACCGCTCCATGTGGCGCGGCGAGGGCGGCCCCGCCTGGATCTCGCGCAAGTTTCCCTGGGGCCCCAGCAAGTGGCCGCTCTTCTGGTGCGAGGCGATGGAGGCGGAGGAGCTGGACTGCGGCGCGCACCAGGCGCTGAGCATGGAGGCGTTCCGGGCGCGCGGCATTCGCGTGGTGCCGGTGCAGCTCGTACAGCGCCAGGAGGTGCACCACCTTCCGCACTGGCACGGCCGCTGGGGCGACGCCAGCGCTTCGCCTGCGTGGGCGCGCGAGGGTGTGGCGTATCACGAGGCGTGCGCCACACTGCAGGAGGGGCGCGCGGAGGTGTGGGACCCGACGGTGGGCGCATGGCTCTCGCCGCGCCACCTGGAGGGGGTGCGCAGCATCGCCGCGGTGCGCATCGGCGGGGCCACGGCTTCGGATGAGTTCGTGGATTGGCGCGGGGTGCGGCTGCGGATGGGGGTGTGGGCTTCGCTGGAGGCGGGAGGGGGGTGAAGGGTCGGGGCCGCGGGTGGCTCGCCGGGGGCTGAAGCCCCCGGCTGGAACGACGGGAAGCCCACTGAAGTGGGCTCGAGAAAGGCGTGATTGAACCCGGAGTCCGCGAAGGCGGACTTCGCGTGTTTCCAGCGGCCTTCATTCGCTCCTGGTGCGGGGCGGGGGTGGTGCGCGGGGCACGGCGGGTGGGCGGGACACGGGCAGCCACGTGGGGCGGCCCCTACGGGTTTTGGGGCGGAGGGCGTGGGTCGGGGTGGGGGCGAGGGTGGGCGGTCAATGCCCTGACCGGGCCGAGTTCATTGGCGAGATGGGATCTCGCCCGCGAGTCCGCGAAGGCGGACTTTGTGCTGTTGTTGCCGCGAGTTCACTCGCCCGCCTCCCCTGTTCCACGGTTGGCTCAGGTTGTGCCAAGCAGCTGCCGTAAACGTCCGTAGTCGCCTCCGCGGGATTCCCTGTCCCAGGGCGGCGCGGCGCCTGTTTCCGTGAGCAATGCAAGGATTTACCGCGGCTCCACACCACGACGTCCTCGCCCTCGTCCTGCAGATCGCGGTGCTGCTGTTCGTGGCGCGCGCGCTGGGCGAGGTGGCGCAGCGCTTTCGCCAGCCGGCCGTGGTGGGCGAGATCCTGGCCGGGATCATCCTGGGGCCGTCGCTGCTCAGCGGCTTCTTTCCGCTGGTGGGCAAGTGGATCGTCCCGCACAGCGAGGTGCAGGGCTACCTGCTGGAGGTGGTGAGCCTCTTCGGCGCCATGTTCCTCCTCCTCATCACCGGCCTCGAGACCGACCTGCAGCTGATCCGGCGGCAGGCGCGCACGGCGCTGGGGGCGTCGCTGGGCGGGATCGTGGTGCCGTTCGCGACCGGCTACGTGCTGGGGCTGTACATCCCGGACGACCTGCTGGCGAACCCCGAGCGGCCCATCGTCTTCGCGCTCTTCCTGGCCACGGCCATGTCCATCTCCGCGATCCCGGTGATCGCGAAGGTGCTGATGGACCTCAACCTCATGCGGCGCGACGTGGGGCAGGCCATCATCGCCGCGGGGATGACGGACGACGCCATCGGGTGGATGCTGCTCTCGGTGGTGCTGGGGCTGGCCGGCGGCGAGGCGACCAACGCGGGGACGGTCGGGCTGGCGGTCGGCAAGGTGCTGGGGTTCATGGTGATCAGCTTCACCATCGGCCGCTGGCTGGTGCGCCACGCCCTCAACTACGTGCAGGACCACGTGGTCAGCCATCACCGCATGCTGTCGCTGGTGGTGGTCTTCACCTTCGGGTGGGGCGCCCTGTCGCTGGCGCTGGGGCTGGAGGCGATGCTCGGCGCCTTCGTGATGGGGATCCTGCTCGGCGGGATGCCGCGCCTCCCCAGCCGCGTCTTCCACACCGTGGAGACGATGGCGATGGGGGTGTTCGCGCCGATCTTCTTCGCGGTGGCGGGGCTCAAGGTGAACGTACGCAGCCTGGCCGAGCCGCGGCTGATCGGCATCGCGCTGCTGGTGATCGCGGTGGCGTGCTTCGGCAAGGTGGTGGGCGGCTACGCCGGGGCGCGCTTCCTGGGAGGGCGCGACCACTGGACGGCGCTCAGCTTCGGCGTGGGGATGAACGCGCGCGGCGCCATGGAGATCATCATCGCCAGCATCGGCCTCTCCATGGGGCTGCTGACGCAGGAGATGTTCTCCATCATCGTCGTCATGGCCATCACCACCTCGGTGCTGGCCCCGCCGGCGCTGCGCTGGACGCTGAGCCACGTCAAGATCGGCAAGCAGGAGCTGGAGCGGCTGAAGCGCGAGGAGCTGGCGCAGGACAGCCTGATCGCGGGGGTGAAGCGCGTGCTGGTGCCCGTGCGCTGCCGCCAGGGGGAGCGGCGCTCGCTCTTCCGCCTGGAGGCCGAGCTGATCCAGCAGATGCGCGAGCGCAGCGCCGTGGCGGTCACCCTCTTCACCGTGGTGGAGGAGTGCGACCGGGCGGCGAGCGAGGAGTTCCTGCGGCGCGTTGCCGAGTCGTTCCCCGGCACGGAGCTCACGTCCAAGGTGGTGGAGGGGAAGGACATCGCCAAGGCGATCCTGGCCGAGGCGGAGAACGACTACGACCTGATCCTGCTGGGCGCCCCCGCCGACTCCCAGGGCAAGGAGGAGCTCTTCGACCCCATGGTCGACTACCTCCTGCGCATGGCCCCCTGCCCCACCATGGTGGTGAAGGGCCGGCTGGGCGAGGAGAACTGGCCGCCGCGCCGCATCCTCCTTCCCACCAACGGCTCCACGGCCTCGCGCGCCGCCGCCGACGTCGCATTCGCGCTGGCGCTGGGCGAGGGGCGCGAGGTGATGGTGCTGAACGTGGTGGAGGCGCGCGAGGGGGCACGCCGCCTGGACCTGGGCGGCGAGGAGATGCGCCGGCAGATGGAGTCGGCGAAGGCCATCGTGGACCAGCTCTGCATCATGGGCGAGGCGCTGGGCGTGCGCACGCACACCGAAGTGCGCACCGGCGCCAACCCGGAGGCCGTCATCCTGGAGCTGGCGCGCGACGGGATCGACCTGGTGGTGCTGGGCACCGACCTGCGGCCCGCGTCCGACCGCCTCTTCCTGGGGCCGCGCGTGGAGCGGGTGCTGAACAACGCGGCGTGCCCCGTGGTGGTGATGAACGCGTCCTGAGGCCCTCTCCCCCAGCGTCGCTCCGCGACGCATCCCCCTCCCCCAAAACCGCCTGGGGGGAGGGGGGTTTCATATGGTGCAGTTTGGCCGAAAACGAGGGACTGAGACGCGGCGCGGTTCGGAATCGCACCCGCGGCGTTATATTTGAATGTGGACGCCGCACGGCGCGTTCGCGAAACCCGCACCTCCCGAGGCCCATGGACGTCCTTTCGCGCAACAACGTCAAGGTATTCGGCCGCGGCACGCAGCCCATGCTGTTCGCGCACGGCTTCGGGTGCGACCAGAACATGTGGCGCTACGTGACGCCCGCCTTCGAAGACGATTACCGCATCGTCCTCTTCGATTACGTGGGCTCCGGCCAGAGCGACCTGGCGGCGTACGACGCGAACCGCTACTCCACGCTGGAAGGCTACGCGCAGGACGTGCTGGAAGTCTGCCAGGCGCTCGACCTGCGCGACGTGGTGCTGGTGGGGCACTCGGTGAGCAGCATGGTGGCGGTGCTGGCCGCCAACCAAGAGCCGGACCGCTTCGCCAGGCTCGTCCTGATCGGCCCGTCGCCGCGCTACGTGAACGAGGCGCCGGACTACGTGGGCGGCTTCGAGCGCGCGGACATCGAGGGGCTGCTGGAGATGATGGACCGCAACTACATCGGGTGGGCATCGTTCCTGGCGCCGGCCATCATCAAGAACGCCGACCGGCCGGAGCTGGGCGAGGAGCTGACCGCGAGCTTCTGCTCCACCGATCCCAAGATCGCGCGGCGCTTCGCCGAGGCCACCTTCTTCGCGGACAACCGCGACGACCTGCGGCGCGTGCGCATCCCCGCGCTGGTGATGCAGTGCACGGACGACATGATCGCGCCGCCCGAGGTGGGTGAGTACGTGCACCGCAGCATGCCGGGGAGCACGCTGCGCGTGATGAAGGCCACCGGCCACTGCCCGCACATGAGCCATCCGGAGGAGACGGTGGAGCTGATTCGCGATTACCTGCAGGCCCAGCCGGCTTGACGGTGCGGATGGAGGCGCGGATGGAGGGTGTGCCCGAGGAGATGCTGGACGGCGCGCCGTTCGGCTTCGTCTCGTTCGCCGACGACGGCACCATCACCGTCGTCAACTCCACCGCGCTCTCCATGCTGGGCTACGAGCGGGGCGAGCTGGTGGGGCGCCCCTTCGAGACGCTGCTGGGGATGGGCGCCCGCATCTTCTACCAGACGCACTTCTTTCCGCTCGTCACGCTCCACGGCCGGGCAGACGAGATCTACCTGATCCTCCGCTCCAGGCGCGGCGAGCCGATCGGGGTGCTGGCGAACGCGCTGCGGCGGCCGCGCGGCGGCGGCTTCGCCAACGACTGCGCCTTCCTGCGCGTGAGCGAGCGCGAGAAGTTCGAGAACGAGCTGCTCCTTGCCCGCCGCGCCGCCGAGGAGGCCGGCGCCGCCCTCCAGCTCCGCTCCGACGAGCTGCAGGAGGCCAACGAGATGCTGGAGTCCCAGGCGCTGGAGCTGGAGCTGCAGCACCAGACGCTGGAGGAGCAGGCGATCGAGATGCAGGTGCAGTCCGAGGAGCTCCGCGAGGCCAACCTCGTGCTGCTGGAGCGCACCACGGAGCTGGAGCGGCAGCGCGCGCGGGCCGACGAGGCGAACCAGGCCAAGAGCACCTTTTTGGCGGTGATGAGCCACGAGCTCCGCACGCCGCTCAACGCCATCGGCGGCTACGTGCAGCTCATGGAGATGGGGATCCACGGCCCCATCACGCCGGAGCAGACCGAGGCGCTCAGCCGCATCGACCGCGCCCAGCGGCACCTGCTGCGGCTGATCAACGACGTGCTGAACCTGGCGCGCATCGAGGCGGGGCGCGTGGAGTACGTGATCGAGGACGCGTCCATCGCGGAGATGGTGGCCGCCGTCACGCCGATGGTGGAGCCGCAGCTCGCCGCCAAGGGGATCGCCTTCGAGGTCCGCATCTCCGACGCCGAGGTGGCGCGCGCGGACCGCGACAAGGCGCAGCAGATCATCCTGAACCTGCTGGGGAACGCCGCCAAGTTCACCCCCGACGGCGGCCGCGTCGTGGTGGACACCGGCTTTCGCGCGGAGGTGGCGGACCGCGTCTTTTTGCGCGTGACGGACACCGGCCCCGGCATCCCGCGCGAGATGCTGAGCTCGGTCTTCGAGCCGTTCGTGCAGGTGGACGCCAGCCATACGCGCCGCAGCCAGGGCACGGGCCTGGGCCTCACCATCAGCCGCGACCTCGCCCGCGGCATGGGCGGGGACCTGCGCGCCCGGAGCGTGGTGGGCGAGGGGTCGACGTTCACGCTGTCGCTGCAGCGGAGTGGGGGTGGTGGGGGGGCCGGCGGGTGAAACCGCTGCAACGACCGCGGGAAGCCTGCCTTCGCAGGCTCGGTGAGGGGGTTCGGGCCGGGAGGCGGGTGCCGGTCCGGCGGCGGGTCGCCGGGGGCTGAAGCCCCCGGCTGGAACGACGGGAAGGCGGCTGAAGCCGGCTCGTGAGCGCGGGGGTTGAGCCGGGGGCGAGGGTGGGCGTGATGAATCGGTGATGAATCACGCCCCTACGGAGATCCGCGCGCCCTGCGGAGATGCACGCGTACGCCCCTCCCCCAGGTAGTTATTGGGGGAGGGGCCGCGAGGTGACGAGCGGGGGTGG
>DASVQP010000025.1 GCA_036389135.1 Longimicrobium sp. | reverse complement strand
CACTGCCGGGCTTCGAGACCTACGAGTGGAACGGCGTCTTCGCCCCCGCCGGCACGCCGCCGGACATCGTCGCGCGGCTCAACGCCGAGCTGAACGCCACCATCCGCGACGCCGCGGTGGCGGAGCGCCTCAAGACGCTCGGCGCGCTCACCCGGGCCAACACCGTCGAGGAGTTCACCGCCTTCCGCGAGCAGCAGATCGAGTTCTTCGCCGGCATGGTGCGCATGGCCAACATCCGCATCGACTGAGACATGGCAGGCGCGGCGCGGGGCCGCGCCTTCCGAAGGGAGCACGGCAGCGATGGCGGCAGCCTCGGACCCGCATCTCACGCCCTCGCGCCAGGTCGCGGTGCGGGAGGACTGGCTCGCGCAGGTGCACGAGGACACCATCGATCCTACCCTGCCGATCATCGACCCGCACCACCACCTCTGGGACCATCCGGGCGAGCGCTACCTGCTGGATGACCTGCTGCGCGACACCGCGAGCGGCCACGACATCCGCGCCACCGTCTTCGTGCAGTGCGGCGCCATGTACCGCCCCGCGGGGCCGGAGGAGCACCGTTCCCTCGGCGAGACCGAGTTCGCCACCGGTGCCGCGGCGCAGAGCGCCACCGGGCAGTACGGCCCCACACGTGCCTGCGCCGGCATCGTCGGCATGGCCGACCTGACGCTGGGCGACCGGGTGGCGCCGGTGCTGGAGGCGCATTTCGGGATCGCCCGGGAGCGCTTCTGCGGGGTGCGCAACCGCACCGCCTGGCATCCCTCTCCGGAAATCCGCTCCAACCTGGTCACGCCGCCGCCGGGACCGCTGGGCCGCCCCGAATTCCGGGCGGGGGCCCGGCGCCTGGCGGCCATGGGGCTGACGCTGGATGTCTGGGCCTACCACACGCAGCTGCCGCTGGTGATCGAGCTGGCCCGCGGGGTGCCGGAGCTGACCCTCGTCGTGGACCACGTCGGCGGCCCCCTGGGCGTCGGCCCCTTCGCCGGCCGCCGGGCGGAGGTGCTCGAGACTTGGCGGCGCGACATGCTCGTCCTCGCCGCCCTGCCGAATGTCGCGGTGAAGCTGGGCGGGCTGGCGATGCACGTCGGCGGCTTCGACTTCCACCTGCGGCCGCGGCCGCCGGGATCCACCGAGATGGCGGAGGCCTGGCGCCCCTATGTCGAGACCTGCATCGAGGCCTTCGGCGCGCGGCGCTGCATGTTCGAGAGCAATTTCCCTGTGGACAAGGGGATGTGCAGCTACCCGGTGCTGTGGAACGCCTTCAAGCGCTTGGCCAGCGGCGCCAGCGCAGCGGAGCGCGCCGCGCTGTTCAGCGGCACCGCGGCCCGGCTGTATCGGCTGGAGCGGCTGCCGCCCGGCGTGGCGCCGGACCTGACCGGTGCCAGCTGATGCCGACGACAGGCCTTGCCGACTTGGTGGCACCTACTAACACTACCTGGGCAGTCTGAAGTCAGGTGGTGGCCTGAGTTTGCGTCTGCAGTGCGGGCAGCGGATTGGGGCGACGAGATCTGCGAACAGGCGCGCCAT
>DASVQP010000024.1 GCA_036389135.1 Longimicrobium sp. | reverse complement strand
GACGTCGGCGGGTGGCGCTCTCGCATGCCTTGAAGTGAACCCAGTCGGAGAGCCGGATGCGGGAAATCCGCACGTCCGGTTCGATGAGCGGGTCGGGGAAACCGGGCAACCATGCCACGGCGCCCCGACTCGACTCTACTGATGCTTTTGCCGTTGTTCTCTCCGCGCCCCCGCGTGAGACCCGTTCTTCTTCAATCTGCTCTCGTATCATAGATATGGACATCAAGGGTTCGCGCATCCTGATCCTGGGCGGTTCCGGGCTGGTGGGGCTCGCGGCGGCTCGGGAGCTTCTGCTGCACCAGCCGGCGGTGGTCGTGATCGCCGCGCTCACGGAGGGGGAGGCGCGCGACGGGGTGGAGCTGCTGCGCCCGGAGGCCGGCGGCACCGAGCTGCTGGCGGAGTGGGGGAACCTCTTCGTGCCGGCAGCGCTCAAGGATGCGCCGCGCGAGACGCTGATGAACGACGCGGACGCGCGCGGGCAGGTGCTGGACGGGCTCTACGGCTCGCTCGGCGGCGACGCGGTGCGAGCCAACGCGCTCGGCGACCTCATCTTCCGCCACCGGCCGGACATCGTGATCGACTGCGTGAACACCGCCACCGGCTTCGCGTACCAGAACGTCTTCCAGAGCGCCAACGGCCTGCGCGACGCCGCCCGCCGCGACGAAGCCGGCGCCGACCTGGTCGAGCAGCACCTCCTCACGCTCTACCTCCCCAACCTGATCCACCACGTCTACGTCGCGCTAAACGCGATGATGGAGGTGGGGACGCGCGCTTACCTCAAGGTGGGGACGGCGGGGACGGGCGGGATGGGGCTCAACATCCCCTTCACGCACTCCGAGGACCGGCCGTCGCGCCAGCTCCTGGCCAAGAGCGCGGTGGCGGGGGCGCACACGCTGCTCCTCTACCTGATGGCGCGCACGCCGGGGGCCCCGGCGGTCAAGGAGATCAAGCCCACCGCCGCCATCTCGTGGAAACGCATCGGCTTCGGCGAGGTGATGAAGGGCCGGCGTCCCATCCCGCGCATCGACGCGGCGGGGCCGGTGGCGCTGGAGGGGTTCGAGGGCGCGGGCGAGGCGTGGAAGGAGACGGGGGAGACGCTGGACGGCGTCTTCCTGGACGCGGGGGAGAACGGCCTGTTCAGCCCCGGCGAGTTCGAGGCGCTGACGGCGCTGGGGCTGATGGAGTTCATCACCCCGGAAGAGATCGCGCGCGACGTGGTGTGGGAGATCCAGGGGCGCCCCAGCGGGCACGACGTGGTCGCCGCGCTGGACGCCGCCACCAGCGGGCCGACGTACCGCGCCGGCGTCCTGCGCACGGCCGCGCTGGCGCACATGGACGCGCTGGAGGAGGAGAGCGGAAGCCACGCCGTCGCCTACGAGATGCTGGGTCCGCCCCGGCTCGCCAAGCTCCTCTTCGAGGGCGAGATCCTGCGCCGCCTGGCGGACGGCAGCCTGGACCGCGCGGCGGAGCTGGAGCCGGAGGAGATGGCGGCGCGTGCCGGGCGGCTGCTGGACGAGGACGCAGACCTGCGCACCCGCATCCTCTCCATCGGCCTCCCCATCCTGCTGGTGGACGGGGAGCGCGTGCTGCGCGGGCGCGACGTAAAGGTCGGGCTGGGGGATCGCGGGCCGGAAGCGGCGGCGCGGAGCGGGTGGGTGGACCTGCGGGCGGCCAACTGGGCGACGTGGCAGCGGAGGGTGGGCGAGGTGCTGCGGCGGCTGGACTCCCACTCCGGCGCCGAGGGCGGGTCGCGGTGGGACATGGAGCCCTGGCAGCGGGAGCGGCGCATCCGCCCCGGTGCCCTGGCCGCGTGGATCTTCCGGTACGAGGACGAAGGCGAGCGCATCAAACGCTAGAAACCTGCGCCCGGGGGGAAGGTGAACGGCAACAAGAGCGGTTCCACGCTGCTCGTGGAGCTCGCGCGGGGGTTCGCCCTCAGCGAGTTCTACCCGCTCAAGCATCCCACGCTGGTGCAGGGGATCCTGAAGCTGGGTGCGGCCCTCCAGGCGCGCGAAGACGACACGCGCGTCGACGTCGACTCCACCGGCCTGGTGATGGTGGGCGAGCCGCCGGTGCGCCGCTCGCCGCACGTGGAGCGCTTCGCCACGCGGCTTTGCGAGCACGGCGTGCGCTCGCTCGTGCTGCGCCGCGACATGGGGATCGAATCGGTGGGGCGCTTCCTCTCCGCCTGCACCCTGCCGCCCCGCGTGGCCCGCGCCGTCGGCGGCTTCGCGGCGGCGCTGGCGGCGGCGGGCGCCGCGCGCGTGTCCGTCAACGGCGACTGGATCCAGCCGCGGCCGCAGTCTCCGGCATCAGCCGGCTCGGCGGCGGACGGGATCTCGCTGTGGAGCGCGCAGGACATGTACGAGCAGGTGCAGCTCTCCGCGCAACGCGTGGCGACGGAGGACACGGCCGAGCTGCGCCGCATGCTGCACGAGGGGAACGACAGCCAGCGGGTGGAGGCGCTCCAGCGGCTGGAGCTCGTCGCGCAGTACTACATGCAAAAGAGCGAGATGGACCGCGCCATCGTGGTGCTGGACGAGCTGCGGCGGGACGCGGAGCAGCTCCACGGACGCAATCCCGCCACGCGCGGCGCGGTGATGCTCGCCATGCACCGCATCGCCGATCCCACCATCATCGACGAGCTGGTTCGGCGGCTGGGCCGGACCCGCTCCGACGAGGAGCGCACGGCCCTCCGCTCCACCCTGCTGCACCTGGGCGCGGAGGTGGTGTCGCCGCTGGTGCGCGAGCTGACGGCGGCGAGCGACCTCTCGGCGCGGCGCGCGTACCGCGACACGCTGGTGGCGCTCGACGCGGTGGGCGTGCCGCTGCTGGAGGACATGATCGGCGACCAGCGCTGGTTCGTGGTGCGCAACATGGTCGGCATCCTGGGCGAGATCCGCAGCGCGGACGCGGCGGAGCACTTCGCGCGCACCATCCTCCACGCCGATGCCCGGGTGCGCCGCGAGACGATCCTGGCGCTCAGCAAGTATGGCGACGAGCAGGCGGTGCCGCTCCTCGTCAAGGCGCTCACCGACCGCGAATCCTCCCTGCGCGCGGCTGCGGCGCTGGGGCTGGGCCTCACCAGGTCGCCCTCCGCCGTAGCCCCCCTCCTCGACCGCCTCGCCGCCGAGACGGACGCGGAGGCGCTCGTCGAGCTGCTCCGCGCGCTGGGCCGCATCGGCAACGCCCGCGCGATCCCGGCGCTTGCGGAGCGCGCGGGTGCCGGCGGCTTCTTCTCGCGCACTCCGCCGCAGGTGCGCATCGAGGCCGTGCGCGCCCTCGGCGAGATTGGCGGGGACGCGGCCCGTGCTGCCCTCCAGCCCCTCCTCCGCGACCGCAACGGCGAAGTCCGCGACGCCGTCATCAAAGCGCTTTCACCGACGATGGCGTGAAAACAACAGCCTCACCCAGAGAACACGAAGGGAACTGAAAAGCTACAGAGAACTTCTTGTCGTTCTTTCTTTCCGTACCCTCTGTGTCTCTGTGTGAAGCTGTTCATCCGCCGCCCCGGCACGAGATTTCCTCGGGTGGGGCCGGTTCGTCGTTGACTCCCGAATAAGTGGACCGGATGAGCATCCCTTCGCCGTACGCGCCCGCGGAGATCCCGCGCGCCGAGTTCCTGGACCGCGTCGTGGAAGAGGTGCACCGCCGCGTCGTGGGCCAGCAGTACATGATCGAGCGGCTCCTGATCGGGCTGCTCACGGGGGGGCACGTCCTCTTCGAAGGGCTCCCGGGCCTCGCCAAGACGCTCGCGGTGCGCACGCTGGCGGAGACGATCCACGCCTCCTTCCAGCGCATCCAGTTCACCCCCGACCTACTTCCCGCCGACGTGGTGGGGACGACGATCTACAACAACCGCACGGGGGAGTTCGTGCCGCACCGCGGCCCGATCTTCGCCAACATCGTGCTGGCCGACGAGGTGAACCGCGCCCCCGCCAAGGTGCAGGCCGCGCTGCTGGAGGCGATGCAGGAGCGCCAGGTGACCATCGGCGGCGAGACGCACCCGCTGCCGCAGCCGTTCCTGGTGCTCGCCACGCAGAACCCCATCGAGCAGACCGGCACCTACCCGCTCCCCGAGGCGCAGGTCGACCGCTTCATGCTCAAGGTGCGCGTGGGCTACCCCACCCGCGACGAGGAGCGCGAGATCCTGCGGCGCGGCGCCGGCGTGGGCGAGGAGCCCGTGCGGCGCGTGGCGGGGCCGGAGGAGATCCTCGCCGCCCGGCGCGTGGTGGCGGGGCTCTACCTCGACGAAAAGATCGCCGACTACATCCTGGACCTGGTGGGCGCCACCCGCGACCCGCGCAGCCACGGGGCCGCCGAGCTGCAGCCGCTGATCGAGTTCGGCGCATCGCCGCGGGCGACGCTGGCGCTGGCGGCCTGCGCGCGCGCCCATGCCTACCTGCGCGGGCGCAACTTCGTGGTGCCTGACGACGTGAAGGCGATCGGTCCGGACGTGCTGCGCCACCGCGTGGTGCTGACGTACGAGGCGGAGGCGGAGGAGGTGACTTCGGAGGACGTGGTGAAGCGCATCTTCGAAGTGGTGCGCGTGCCCTGATGGGGCTGCTGGACCTCTTCCGGCGGCGCCCGAGCCCGCCCGCCCTGCCGCCCCCCGCTCCGCTCCAGGAGATCCTCCGCCAGGTGCGGCGGGTGGAGCTGCGCACGCGCGGCCTGGTGACGTCGCGCTTCAGCGGCGAGTACCATTCCGTGTTCAAGGGGCAGGGGATCGAGTTCGTGGAGGTGCGCGAGTACCTCCCCGGCGACGACGTGCGCACGATCGACTGGAACGTCTCCGCGCGCACGGGCGGCGTCTTCGTCAAAAAGTACGTGGAGGAGCGCGAGCTTACGGTGCTCCTCGCCGTCGACCTTTCCGGCTCGCAGCGGTGGGGGACGCGCGCGCGCTTCAAATCTGAGATGGTGGTGGAGGCCGCCGCCACGCTGGCGATGTCCGCCGTGCGCAACAACGACCGCGTGGGGCTCCTCGTCTTCACCGACCGCGTGGAGCTCTTCGTGCCGCCGCGAAAGGGGAGGCGCCACGTGATGCGCATCCTGCGCGACCTGATCGCCTTCCGTCCGGCGGGGCGCGGGACGGACCTGGCGGCGTCGATCGGCTACGCGACGCGGCTGCTGCGCTCGCGCTCCATCGTCTTCGTCGTCTCGGATTTCGTCGTCGGCCCCGCGCTGGCCGATGTGGACCGCGCCTTCACGGCCGCCTCGGCGCGCCACGACGTCATCCCCGTCGTCCTGACCGACCCCGCGGACGACGAGCTTCCCGACGCCGGCCTCCTGCGCGTGCGCGATCCCGAGACCGGCGCGGAGGTGATTGTGGACACCAGCTCGGAGGAGATCCGCGAGCGGTACCGCGATGCCGTCCGCGACGAGCGGATGGCGATGCGGCGCATCTTCCGGCGCCTCGGGATGGAGGAGATCGCGCTGGCGACGAATGAGCCGACCTCCAACGCGGTGCTCTCCTTCTTCCGGCGCCGCGAGCGGAGGCTGCGGCAGTGACGCGGTGGATGGCGCTCGTGCTGTGCGCCGCCCTCGCCGCGCCCGCCGCCGCGCAGGCGAGGCGCGTGCTGACCGTGGGCGACCGCATCGTTTCGGTCGTGGAGATCGCGATCCCGGCGGGCTCGCGGCTGGAAGTGAGCTTCCTGAATGCGGACAGCTCGCGCGTGCAGGCGATCGGGCGAGTGAGGATCGAGCCCGGCGCGCGCGCCACGGCGACGCTGGTGGCGTGGACGCCCGGCCCCGCGACGAGCGTGACGGCGCGCGGACGCATCGTCGCGGCCGATGGTGGAGTGCGCACGATCCCGCTCCGCTTCGGCGTGCCGGCCGTGCAGTCCGTACTTCCGCGCGACACGTCGCAACTCAAGCCCAAGCCGCCCAAGGACGTCATCGGACCCGACCGGCGCCTCGACTGGCGGCTGGTGGCGGCGGGGGCGGCGCTCGCGGCGTGGCTCCTCGTGCTCCTCTACTGGCTGCGCCGCCGCAGGCTCCGGCCGCGCCCCGAGCCCATCGTCGCGCCGACGGACGCACGCGAGCAGGCACTGGAAGCGCTGGAGGCGGCACGTGTGTCGGGGCTGGCGGAGCGCGGCGACGGGCGAGCCTTCTACACGCTCGTGGCCGACGCGCTGCGCGGCTTCGCGCACGCCGTCCGCCCGCGCTGGAGCCCGGACCTGACCACGACCGAGCTGGAGCGCCGCATGGAGCGCGACGGCGTACCCGCCCGTGACCTGGGGCCGCTCCGCTCCGTGCTGCACACGGCCGACCTGGCGAAGTTCGCGCGCTTCCCCGTGCCCGCGGACACGGCGCTGCGCGACTGGGAGGAGGCGCGTAGGTGGGTGGAGTCGTTCGGGCGCGACGCGCGCGCCCCCCGCGAGGAGGAGGCGCGGCGGTGAGCTTCGGCTTCGAGCACCCGTGGGCGTTCGCGCTCCTTCTGCTCCTCCCGCTCTGGGGGTGGTGGGCGGCGAAGAAGCGCGTGCGCCCCGCCGTCACATTCGCGCGCACGGGCCTCCTGGCGAGCATCGCGCCGCGCAGCGCCCGCGTCTGGTCGTGGCTCCCATCGGCGATGCGGGCGGTCGCGTTCGTCCTCCTGGTGATCGCGCTGTCCGGCCCGCGCTCCGGCCGCCAGATCGTGGAGAGCGAGTCGGAGGGGATCGGGATCGTGGTGGCGATGGACGTGTCGTCGTCGATGCTGGCGGAGGACTTCCGCCCCGTGAACCGTCTGGGCGCGGCCAAGCGGACGCTGGCGAGCTTCGTCCGCGACCGCGAGAGCGACCGAATCGGGCTGGTGACGTTCGCGGGCGAGGCGCTCACGATGGTGCCGCTGACCACCGACCACTCCATGCTCCTCACCGTCCTCGAAAGCATGCAGGTGGGGCAGCTGGAGGATGGCACCGCGATTGGGCTGGGGCTGGCGGCGGCGGCCAATCGCCTGCGCCGCATCGAGGGGTCGCGCGTGGTGATCCTGTTGAGCGACGGCGAGAACAACCGCGGCAACGTCAACCCGCGCGACGCCGCCCGCGCCGCCGCCGCGTACGGCATCCGCGTCTTCACCATCGGCGTGGGCTCCAAGACGCGCGCCCGCATCCCCATCGCGCGGACGCCGGCGGGGCTGCGCTACGGCTTCCTTCCGGTGAGCATCGACGAGCCGCTCCTGCGCGACATCGCGAGCCTCACCGGCGGCCGCTACTTCCGCGCGACGGACGCGCGCGGGCTGCAGCGCATCTACGAGGTCATCGACCAGCTGGTGAAGAGCCCCGTCCGCATCCGCCGCACGGTGGAGTACCGCGAGCTGTACCTCCCCTTCCTGCTGGCGGGCGCGGCGCTCTTCCTCCTGGAAGTCCTCTTCCGCGCGACCCGCTGGGGGAGGCTGCCGTGATCCCCGAGCTGACGCTGGCGCATCCGGCGCTGCGGCACCTGATCGCGCTCTTCCCCGTGGTCGCGCTGATCGCGCTGCTGCTGTGGGTGCGCCGCCGCCGCGACGCCGCCGCATCGCTGGGCGACCCCGCGCTGGTGCGCCGCCTCGCTCCCGCGCTGGAGCGGCTTCCGCGAAGGCGGGTGGCGCTTCTGGTGCTTGCCGCGCTCCTTCTCGGCATCGCCGCCGCGGGGCCGACGTGGGGGCGCGAGCCGGTCGCCGCCCCACGCGTGGCGGACGTGGTGCTGATTCTGGACGCGTCCAACTCCATGCTGGTGGAGGACGTGCGCCCGAACCGCCTGGAGAGGCAGCGGACACTCGCGCGCGACTTCCTGAAGCGCGTGCAGGGCGCGCGCGTCGCCATCGTCGTCTTCGCGGGAGCGGGATACGTGGTCGCCCCGCTGACCCGCGACTACGACGCGCTGGACGCGTACCTGGAAGCGCTCGCCCCGGAGATGGTGCCGCAGGGCGGGACGTCGCTGTCGCACGCGATGCGGCAGGGTGCGGCGCTCCTCTTTGGCGGCCCGGGCGAGCAGGCGCGCGGGGCGCTGGTGCTGATGAGCGACGGCGACGCGCTGGAGGAGCTGCGCGACGTGGAGCTCGCCGCCACGCTGCTGGGCCGCGCCGGAATCGCGGTGCACGCGGTGGGGATCGGCACTCCCGCCGGCGGGCCGGTTCCGGACGTGCAGCCCGGCACCGGGCGGCGTATCGGCTACAAGCGCGACCTGGACGGCTCCATCGCGCGCTCCGCTCTGGGCGAGCCGCTCCTGCAGCGCGTCGCCGCCGTCACGCGCGGCAGCTACCGGCCGATCGGCACGGCGTCGGCGGCGGAGATGGCGGCGGCGGTGAACACCGTGCGCCCCGGCGGGCCGGACTGGACGCAGGTGCGGCCTGGGAACCGGTATGAATGGTTCCTGGGAGCCGCGCTCGTGCTGCTGGCGCTGGATTCGGTGCTGGAGTCGGGGGTGCTGCGGCGGCGGCGGCGCGTGCGCGAGGAGGCGGTGTGGGGGTGAGGGCGGTGGGCCCCCTCCCCCCGGCCCCCTCCCCCGCCTGCGGGGGCGCAGGGCGGGTGAGGGGGGGAGGTCGTCGTGCGCGGCGGGGGTCCGTGTGGCTCCAGTCCGCGAAGGCGGACTTTGTGTGGGTCCAGCGGCGAATTCATTCGCTCCTGGATGGGCGTTCCTGGGGGGGCGCCTTGCTGTTCCTGCTGCTCGGGGCGTGCGCGGAGTCGCCGAACGCGCAGTACAGGCGCGGCGAGGTGCGGCAGGCGGGGGAGGGGTACGCGCGGGCGGTGGAGGGCGGGGATACGTCGCGGATCGCGCGCTACAACCTGGGGACGGCTCTTCTGCGGCTGAGGCAGTTCGACGATGCGCGGCCGCACCTGGTGGCGGCCCTTCCCGGCTCGGACCGGATGCTGGGCGAGCGGGCGCACTACAACCTCGGCAACACCGAGCTGGAGCCCGCCTTCACCGACTCTGCGCAGAGCGAGGAGCGTACTGCACGCCTGCGCCGCGCGATCGCACAGTACAAGCGTGTGCTCCTTCTCGATCCCGCGGACCGCGACGCGAAGTGGAACCTGGAGCTTGCTCAACGCCTGCTGGGCGACCCGCCGCCCAGTGAGGGGGGCGGAGGCGGCGGCGGGGAAGACGACTCCGGCGGCGGCGATGAGGATCAGGACGAGGGCGAGCCGCAACCCGCTCCGGGCCCGCCGCAGCCGACCCGCTCCAGTGCCGGCGCCGGCGATCCGAACCTCTCCCGCGGCGAGGCCGAGAGCATCCTCTCCGCCGCCGAGCGCGACGAGCGTGAGCTTCAGCGCCGCAAGCTGCGCGAAGCCCCACCGGGTGAGCGCGCGGCACGCGACTGGTAGCCGTCAGCGAGCCGCGAGCCGCCTTACCTCACGCCGACCCAGCCGACCAGCTCCGATGCACGCGTGCGCCCCTCCCCCAGGTAGTTTTTGGGGGAGGGGCAGCGAGGTGACGAGCGGGGAGGGGGCCTCCTTCGGCTTCTCTTCGCTTGTACCGCACCCCCTCCTCCCGGTACGATCCGTTTCCGATCCCAGACCACGTCCGCACCCGTTTGCATGGCCCACCCCGAAGATCCGGCGCTCCGCCTCACCGGGTCGCTTGCCGCACAGCACTTCCGCTTCCGCTGCGACCGCCGCCTCCGCTGGGAGATGGTGCCGCCCGCGTTGCGCGGCATCGAGATCCCCAGGGCGAGCGCGCGGCCGGGAATGGGACTCCTTACGCAGGCGGGGCGGGTGTTCGAGCGGCGGAAGCTGGCGCAGCTCGAACGCCGCTTTCCCGGCGTCGTGCTCTCGGCCGGGCGCAACGAGCACGGCGATGCGGTCAAGCTCGCGTATGATCGCGTCGTCGAGGCGCTGCGCCATCCGGGGGAGACGCGGTGGATCGTGCAGCCGGAGCTTCTGCTGCGCGATCCGGAGGCGTTCGCGGCGCGGCATGGGGTCGATCCGCGCATCGCCATCCAGCCCGCGCAGCCGGACCTGATCCGCATCCGGCGCGGCAAGGACGGGCGGGCGCGGTTCGGCGTGGTGGACATCAAGTGGAGCCGCAACGGGACGCTCCAGCACTTCGCGCAGGTGGCGTTCTATGGGCTCCTGCTGGAGGAGATCTGCCGTGCGGAGGGGATCGACGGCGTGGCGGAGACGAGGCGCGCGTGGATCTGGACGCGCGGTGCCTCGAAGCCGCGGCCGTTCGCGCTCGCCGCGTATCGTCACCACGTACGCGAGCTGCTGCGCGATGACCTGGCGCGCGTGGCCGCGTGCACACCCGCCGAGGCCGCGTGGCACCTGATGCCGCTGTGCGCGGGGTGCGGCTTCTTCGACCACTGCCGCGCCCAGGCCGACCGCGAGGACGACCTGTCGCGCGTGCACGGCATCACTCCCGTCGCGCGGCAGGTGCTCAACGCGCGCGGCATCCGCACGGTGGGCGAGCTGCAGAAGCGCGGGTTCAACAAGGGCGTGTACACCGGCTCGCACGCGCTGGAGGCGAACGAGACGCAGCTCAAGGCGCGCGTGCAGGCGTTGCGCTTCAACAAGGTCTTCGACGTCGAAGGGCGCACCCACCGCATGGGGATGGGCGAGGGGGTGCGCATCCTCCTCACGGCCGAAAGCGATCCCGTCACGGGGCTCTGCTTCGCGGTGGGCGCGAGGGTGGAGGCGGGGGGGCGGGGAATCGCGCGCGTCTTCGTGTGCGAGAAGGGGCATCCGCGGGCGGAGCGGCGGATGCTGGGCGAGTTCCTGGACCACCTGGGCGCGGCGCTCGCGGAGGAGGCCAATCCGGGGCGCTCGATGCACTTCTTTGTCTACGAATCGCTGGAGATGGAGATCCTGCGCGGGCTCCTTCAGCGCCACCTGGGGGACGTGGATGCACAGCCGGCGATCGCCGCGATGGCCGCGCTTCTCTTCCCCGGCGGGGACGGGGCACGGCCGGCATCGACCGCGCCGGGGACGGTCCTGCTGGACGTGGTGGCGGAGCTGTACGCGATCCCGGTGCCCTATGCCTGGGAGCTGGCGCGCGTCTCCGAGGCGCTGCAGCCAGAGGTGAAGCCGTGGGTCCATCGTCCGCGCGGCACGTACGGATCGCCCTTCTCAAGCCAGGTGGCGTTCGAGCGCATCCACAACGTCTGGAACCGCCGCCCCTTTCGCGTGGGCGAGCTGGAGCAGAGCCCGTACGAGGTGCGCGCGGAGATCGTGCGCACGGTGGAGTCGAAGCTGTCGGCGCTGGACTCGGTGGTGCGCGCCGTCCGCGACCGGGCGGTGCGGCGCAAGGGCGAGACGCGCCTGAAGCTGCAGGCCGCGACATTCGCCGCGAATCCATCGTCAGGCGATCCCATCGCGGACCCGCTGCTGGAGTCGCTGCGCATGCTCACCGAGCTGGAGGCGGCGGAGGAGAGCACCGCCATCCGCTCGCTCCACGCGCTGCCTACGCACGACCGCGCGCGCCGCTTCGAATGCATCCGCGGCGTCACGCTGGAGGAGATGCGGGAGGATGGCAGCGCGGTGTTCAGCTTCGATCCCGAGTGCCGCGAGGCCAAGTTCCGCCCCGGCGACTTCGCGCTCCTGCTGACCAACGACGACGGCCACACGCTCACCGACACGCACCACAAGCCGTGGCTGCGCCGCAAGTTGGCCGCGGAGATGGTGGACTACGATCTCGCCGCCGACCCGCCGCGCATGACGCTGGCCTCCGAGTACGGCTTTGCGCGCGCGGAGAAGGAGGGACTGATCGACTTCGGCCGCGTCTGCGTGCTGGACAAGGCGGAGGCCGACTTCAACACACGCCGCGTCGTCGCCACGCTGCGCGCCCTCGCCGCTGGACGGGGTGAGGCGGAGCTCGTGCGCGGGCTGCTGCGCGGCGAGCGCCCGACCGACTGGCTCCTGGCGCCCTTTGACGCGGATGTGGCATGGGGAGACGCCGTGGCCCCCGCGAGCGCCGCCTTCGGTCGCCCGGTGCTGAACGCGGAGCAGGAGGAGGCGTGGCGCGGGGTCTTCGGCAGGGAGATCTCCGTCGTCTGGGGGCCGCCGGGGACGGGGAAGACTTACCTGCTGGCGTGGATGCTGATCGGGATCGCGGCGGCGGCGAAGCGCGCGGGGCGGCCCTGCCGAATCCTGGTGAGCGCCGCCACGCACCGCGCCGTCGTAAACGTGCTGGTGCGGATCGCGCGCGAGCTGGCGGCGAGCGGCATCCCTAACCCGCTGCGCCTGGTGAAGCTGGAGGGGCGGGGAAGCGAGGCGGACGCCGACCTGCACGGCCTCGACGCCCTCCATCCGGACACGCACCTCAAGCGAATCCTCGCCGAGTCCGACGCGCGCAACGAGCCGGTGGTGGTGGGCTCCACCGTCTGGTCGCTTTGGAAGCAGATGCGGGCGATGAATGGCGCCTCGTCGGATGAAGAGGAGGAGACGGGCGACGCGCCGGTCCGCCCGCTCTTCGACGTGGTGGTGATCGACGAGGCGTCGCAGATGAAGGTGGCGGACTCGCTGATCGCGCTCTCGTCTATCCGCCGCGGCGGGCGTGTGATCCTGTGCGGCGACGACCGGCAGCTCGCCCCCATCATCCGCGGCAGCTACGACGCGGAGAACACCCTCTTCGGCTCTGCCTTCTCGCACTTCTCGGCGAAGTTCGGGCACTTCATGCTGCGCGAGAGCCGGCGGATGAACCAGGCGCTGGTCCGCTACCCGCGCCGCGTCTTCTATCCGGGGCTCGTCTCCAAGGTGCCGGACTGGCGGCTCACGCTGAGAGCACCCGCTGCTTTCGCCGACCCGTTGGACGCGTGCCTCTGGGACACCTTCTTCCGCCCCGACGACGCGGTCGTCTTCTGCACCTACGACGGCGTGCGCGCCACCGCCCGCAACCCGTTCGAGGCCGGCCTCGTCGCCCGTCTCGCGCGGCTGGCGCGTGTGGGGATGCGCGACCCAACCACCGGCGAGCCGTACACGGCCGAGACGTTCCGCGGGCACGCCTTCGCCGCCATCTCGCCACACCGCGCGCAGAACAGCGCCATCCTGGGCGAGCTGGTTGCGGGCGGCTGGCCGCGCGAGGAGCTTCCCGTAGTCGACACGGTGGAGCGGATGCAGGGGAACGAGCGCGAGATGATCGTCGTCTCCTACGCCGTGGCGGACCGGGAGTACGCGGAGCGCGAGGCGTCGTTCCTCCTCAATCCGAACCGCTTCAACGTCGCCATCACCCGCCCGCGTGCCAAGCTGGTCGTCTTCATCAGCCAGGACGTCCTGCGCACCCTCCCGCGCGACGAGCAGGTGATGGGCGGGTCGCTGGCGGTGAAGGGGTACGCCGAAGCCGCCGGCCCCGTCCGCCACGTCGAGCTCCCCGCTCCCGACGGCACAACGGTCACCGCGCGCTGCCACCTGTGGACGCTGGATCCGCCGCCGGGGCCGGCGACGTCACTGTAAAGCCCGTGATCAGCCGTTCTTGCCCACACGTCTCTGTATTACCTTTCCGAGTTCCCACCTTCCGCGGCACTTCCCCCGCGTAAACATCTCCAGACCGCAGAAAACGATGCAGGCTCCCCAACTCCGCCCCCGCCGCCCCGGCGAGATCTTGGACACCGCGTTCCAGATTGTACGCGCGCGCTACGACGCGGTGCTGCTCGCCTCGGCCGTGTTCCTCGTCCCGGCCATCCTTCTTGCGCTCGCGCTGCCCGAGGGACACCCCGTCGCGAGCATCGCGGACCGCCTCCTTACGGTGGCGGGAGGCACCGCGGTGATCGCGGTCGTGTCCGACATCTACACGGGCGAGGAAACGGATGTCCGGCGGAGCATAGGCGAGGTCGTCAGCCGCTTCGGCAGCGTCTTCGGAGCGGCGATCATTCAGGGGATCATGCTCGTCGTCGGGCTCCTCCTCTTCGTGGTGCCCGCGTTCATCTTCTATGCGTGGACCTTTGCGATGCCGGCCATCGTGATGCTGGAAGGCGCCGGCGCCTTCGGGTCGTACAGTCGCTCGCGCGCGCTGGCGAAGGGGTACGTCGGCCACATCCTGGCCACGCTGATCATGGCGTGGGTGATCTTCGGGGTAGTGTTTCTAGGCGCTATCGTCGCCGTGGGATGGACGATCGGCATGCTCGGGGTCGACGAGCGGTTCGCGGACCCGTTCATCGGCGTGGTGCTCTGCCTCATCTATCCGTTCATCGGCGTGGTGACGACGATCCTGTACTACGACCTGCGCATCCGGCAGGAAGGCTTCGACGTAGAATTTCTCGCGGGCAGGATGGACGACGCGGAGCCCGGCGCACCTCCCGCCGTCGCGTAGGCGCGTCCGCGAAGTCGCGCAGCAAGAAAAACGGGCGGCGGAGATCCGGACCTCCGCCGCCCGCTTCGGTGCTCCGGGCGCGTGCTACTCGTTGTTGCCGCGCCCGTTTCCGCGTCCGCGCTGCCCGTCGTGCCCGCGCTTCCGCCCGTTGTTCGACTTCTCCTTGGCCTTCTCGGCGCCTCGCGCGTTGCCCCGCGACACGTTCCCCCGATGCCCCTCGGGCCTCAGACCCGTCGCGCGGTACGTCTCCGCGCACCCGGCGAGCAGCGCGCACGAAACCATGGCGACCGTGATCGGGCGGCAGACAGCGATCATCTCGTGGATCCTCCAGCGATGTGGCTAATGGCGGAGCAGTCTCGTCTGCTCTCTGCAAACTGGTACGACGCTCGCTCGCAAATCGTGAGCCGAGCGACCCCAATGAGCGGTGCCGGTACTGTTCAGCCATCGCGAATACGACCTTTCGGCGAGTCGTTGACCTGCGGGAAAAGCTAGCTAAACTCCTTGCGTGTCTTCACAACCACCAGGGGCCAGAGCGATGAAGATCGGCACGGACGGACAGGTGACGATTCCGCAGCACATGCTCGACCAGATAGGGTTGCTGCCGGACACCGAGGTGGAACTCACCGTGATGGACGACGGTGTGCTGGTGCGCAAGGTCCGGGAGAAACCTGCGGATGCGCACTTGTACTTCAAGCAGATGCGGGGCCGATTCAAGGGGGGCATGAGCACCGACGAAGTGATGGCGCTCACGCGGGGTGAAGAGTGAGCGCCGTTCTGGTCGACAGCAACGTGCTCCTGGATTTCCTGCTGGAGGACCCCGCTTGGAGCGGCTGGTCCACGGAGGCGCTTCAGCGCCTCGAAGCGGAGTCGGAGTTGGTGATCAACCCGGTGATCTATGCGGAGGTGTCGGTGAAGTTCGTCAGGGTGGAAGAGGTAGAGGAAGCGCTCCCGACCTGGAGGTTCCGCAGGGATGCGCTCCCGTGGGAGGCCGCCTTCCTGGCCGGGAAAAGCTATCTCGCGTATCGCAGACGCGGCGGGGAGCGCCGGTCGCCGCTGCCCGACTTCTACATCGGCGCGCACGCATCGGTTCACCAGATGCGTCTCCTCACGCGCGATACGCGCCGGTACAGAAGCTACTTCCCCTGGCTGGACGTCATCTCGCCCTGAGCCGCTCTCGACCCGCGGCGGCCAACGCGCTAACTTCCCGCGCTTCCGAACGACCGCCGCCGCACGGAGACAGACATGCAAGACGCGCTGAGGGCCGCAGATCCGGACATCCACCGCCTGATCGGCGAAGAGGCCGCCCGGCAGGAGCACCAGCTGGAGATGATCGCCTCGGAGAACTTCGTCTCCCGGGCGGTGCTGGAGGCGATGGGTTCGGTGCTCACCAACAAGTACGCCGAAGGCTATCCCGGCAAGCGCTACTACGGCGGGTGCGAGGTGGTGGACGAGGTGGAGCGGCTGGCGCAGGAGCGCCTCCTCCGCCTCTTCGGAGCCGAGCACGCCAACGTGCAGCCGCACAGCGGCGCTCAGGCGAACATGGCCGTCTACTTCGCGCTGATGGAGCCCGGCGACACCCTACTCGGGATGAACCTCTCCGAGGGCGGGCACCTGACGCACGGCTCGCCGGTCAACTTCAGCGGGCGGCTGTACAACGTGGCCGCGTACGGCGTGCGGCCGGACGACCACCGCATCGACTACTCCGCCCTGCGCGACCAGGCGATGCAGGTGCAGCCCAGGGTGATCGTCGCAGGCGCCAGCGCGTACCCGCGGCAGATCGACTTCGAGGTGATGGGCGAGATCGCGCGCGAGAGCGGCGCCAAGCTGTTCGTGGACATGGCGCACATCGCCGGGCTGGTGGCGACGGGGCACCACCCGTCCCCCGTTCCTTTCGCGGACGTGGTGACCTCGACGACGCACAAGACGCTGCGCGGCCCCCGCGGCGGCCTGATCCTGTCGCGCGCCGAGTACGCCAAGGCGATCGACAAGCAGATCTTCCCCGGCGTGCAGGGCGGCCCGCTGATGCACGTCATCGCCGCCAAGGCCGTCGCGTTCGGTGAGGCGCTTCAGCGGGACTTCTCCGCCTACAGCGGCCGCGTGATCGAGAACGCGCAGGCGCTGGCGGAGGGTCTCATGGAGCGCGGTTTCACCCTGGTCTCCGGCGGCACGGACAACCACCTGGTCCTGGTCGACCTGCGCAGCAAGGGCGTCACGGGCAAGGTGGCCGAGAAGGCGCTGGATCGCGCTGGGATCACCGTCAACAAGAACACCGTGCCCGGAGAGACGGAGTCGCCGTTCGTGACTTCGGGCATCCGCATCGGCACCCCCGCGCTCACCACCCGCGGCCTCGGTCCCGACGAGATGCGCGCCATCGCCCTCCTCATCGACCGCGTCGTCACCGCCCCCGACGACGAGGCGGTGTCCAACACAGTCCGCGGCGAGATCCGCGAGATGTGCGACCGGTTTCCGCTGTACGCGGACTGGGTTCGGGTGTAAACGGAACTGCGGTCTCACACAGAGCCGCAGAGGGGGACAGAAAGAGCCACAAAGGGGGTTCTCTGCGCCTTGTAGTTCCCTCTGCGCCCTCTGTGTGATGCTTTTCCCTGAACCCGCGCGCCGCACCGGTGTACCCAAGCCTCCGTCCCCTCCAGCGTCCCCTGAAGTCCCCGGCCATGAAGCGAGCGTACATCGAGACGTACGGCTGCCAGATGAACACCGCCGATTCCGAGCTGATGCACGGGATCCTGGCGGAGAGCGGCTACGTCGCGACCGACTCGGCGGAAGACGCCGACGTCATCCTGGTGAACACCTGCGCCATCCGCGACCACGCGGAGAAGCGCGTCATCGGGCGCGTGGGCCAGCTCCAGGAGCAGCGGCGGCGCGGCGCGCTGGTGGGCGTCACGGGGTGCATGGCGCAGCGCATGGGCGAGTCGCTCCTGGGCCGCGCCGGCGGGGTGGACCTGGTGATGGGGCCCGACTCCTACCGCCAGCTCCCCGAGAAGCTGGCCGCACTCGGCGCGCTGGAGTCGAAGCCGACGCTCCTCACGCTGCCGCAAATGACCCCCGCGCCGGCGCGTGGCGGCCTCACGGTGCTGGGGTTCGACCCGCACGAGAACTACGAAGGCGTCACCGCCAGGCGCGCCTCCGCCGTCTCCGCGTGGGTGCCCATCCAGCGCGGGTGCAACTACCGCTGCACCTACTGCATCGTCCCCTACGTGCGCGGCGACGAGAAGAACCGAGACCCGCGCGCCATCCTGGACGAGGTGCGCGCGCTGGCGGACCAGGGCGTCCCCGAGGTCGTGCTGCTGGGACAGACGGTGAACTCGTACGAGCACGGCGACTGGAACTTTCCGCGCCTGCTGCGCGAGGTCGCGCGGGTCGACGGCATCCGCCGCGTCCGCTTCACCTCGCCGCACCCAAACGACTTCACCCGCGAGCTGGTGGAGGTGATGGCCACCGAGCCCGAGGTGTGCGAGCAGCTCCACCTGCCGGTGCAGAGCGGGAGCAACCGCACCCTCAAGCGCATGCTCCGCCGCTACACGGTGGAGGAGTACCTCGAAAAGGTGGAGTGGGTGCGCGAGGCGATTCCCGGGATCGCGCTCTCGACCGACGTCATCGTCGCCTTCCCCGGTGAGACGGAGGAGGAGTACGAGGAGACGCTCAAGCTGATGCGCGACGTGCGCTTCGACGAGGCGTACATGTACCGCTACTCCCCGCGCGACGGCACGCCGGCCACCCGCCTCCCGCCCGACCAGTTCGTCCCAGAGGTGGAGGGGCAGGAGCGCCTCCTGAAGCTGATCAACATGCAGCGCCAGATCATGCTGGAGGTGAACCAGAGCTGGCTCGGCCGCACGGTGGAGGTGCTGGTGGAGAAGGAAGGGCGCCGCGGCGGCGTGCAGGGACGCACCGAGAGCAACAAGACGGTGAACCTGGAAGGCACCCCGGACCTGATCGGCAGCTTCGTCGACGTGACGTTGACGAGCACCACCGGCGCCACCTTCAACGCCGAGCTCGCCGTCCTGGAGCAGGTCGCGTAAACGCCCGCCCTACCGGGACATACGACGATCCGCGCTTCCTGTTGGGAGCGCGGGTTTCGTTTTCCAGGTGCGGATCGCAAGACCGCTTCAGCGGTCTTCCCGTGGTTCCAGCCGGGGGCTTCAGCCCCCGGTGATGCGGCCGCGGTGCCCGCCCCTAAAACGCGCCCGTCGTCGTCCGCTGCAGCGCAAAGGTCACGTTCACCGTGCCCCCGGTCGTGGGAATGGCGACGGTGCGCTGCCCCGTCTCGCCGGCGGCCGGGGCGTACCCCAGCGGCACCCGGACCGCCAGGTTGTACGTGGACGCCGCGAGGTCGTTGAAGGTATACGTCCCCGTCGTGCTGGTGACGGTGGAGTCCTGCGTCCCGAGCAGCACGGTGACCCCGCCGACGCCGCTCCCCCCCGCCTGCACCTGCCCCGTGATCGTCCCGTTCGTCGCCCCGCTGCCGTCCGAGGGCACCCGCGTGCTCCCGAACACGTTCCCGCCGTCGCATGCGGCCGACGCCACCAGCGCCGCCAGCACCAGCGCACTCCCGGTGTGCTTGAGCATCCTGCACCTCCCCTGGTTCCACTCTCCCATCGCGTTTCCCCATCGGCGTGCAACGGCCGCGCCAATGCTCCCCGATCACGCCACAGCCGAGCGCTGGCGGCACCGCTGCGCCACCGGGCATACAAGCGCGTACGGATGGTGGCTCCGTAAATAGCGCATTTGCAACGACTTACTTGCGCTGGCGAGTCGTTGCGCACATGTTGGCGGCGTTGCTTCCAACCGCCCCCGCCACCCCGTCCGATGGCGCACTTCCGACCGCCGATCGTCCTCGCATTCCTGGCGTACCTCGCCGGGGTGCTGGCGGGTCTGCGCATCTCCGCGATAGCGCCGGGGGCGGCGCTGGTTGCGGTCGTAGGAGTGCTCGCGATGTTCGTCGCTCCGCGGCTTGGGGTGGGCAGCGTGCCTCCTCGGCACGTGCTGCACGTGATTCTGGGCGCCCTCGTCTGCGCCGGGGCAGGGCAGGGAGCGGCGGCGCGTATCGATGCGGAGCGGGACTGCCGAGCGGTGCTGGCGGATGGGGCCACTCTCCACGTCCGCGGCGTGCTGGGCGCCAACCTCGTCCCCGCGCCGGATGGCCGCATCCCGCTCCTTCCGCTGATCCTGGAGGGGGCGCAAGCGAAAGGCGGCGCGATACCCAACTGCCGTGTGGAGGCACGTGTTCGCCTGCCGCGCGGCACTCCAGCAATGTTGGCGGGCACCGAGCTCCGCGTGGACGGCGCGTGGTGGCGGATGCCACGGCCCGTCACGCCCAGCGCGTGGCCCGCCGATCCGTCGTACAAGGGCTTCATCTTCGCGGGGAAGGCGGCGGTCGTGGCGCCGCCGAGCCTGTCCGCACACCCGCTCCTGACGCTGCGCGGACGCACGGAGCGGAGCATCATCCGCCTCTTTCCCCGCAACGCGCCGCTCGCGGATGCGCTCCTGCTCGGTCGCCGCGAGACGCTGGACCGCGGACTCGCCGACCGGTTCGCGCGCAGCGGGCTGGTGCACCTGCTGGCGATCAGCGGGAGCCACGTCGCGCTGATCGGCGCGGTGCTCCTCCTGCTGGCGCGCGCCGCGCGGTTGAGGCGGAGCCACGCCGTGGCGGCCACCGTGGCGCTGGTGACGACGTACCTGGCGGTGATCGGCGCGCCGCCCTCCGCGGTGCGCTCGGGGATCATGCTCGCGCTCGCCCTCGCCGCGACGGTGCTGCAGCGACCGACGGCGCCGCTCGCACCCGTGGCGGCGGCGGCGCTCGCCATTCTCGCCGTGCACCCGATCGCGGCGCTGGACATCGGGTTCCAGCTCTCGTTCGCGGGCGTTCTCGGGCTGATCCTCATCCGCCCGGCCATGCTCAAACGGCTCCCCGCGGAGCTGAAGCGCGGGTGGAAGCGGTGGCTGGCGGACTCGCTCGTCACGTCGCTGGCGGCGTTTGTCGCGACGGCGCCCGTGGCGGCTCATCACTTCGGGCAGATCGCGCCCGTGTCGATCGTCGCGAACCTGCCGGCCGTCCCGCTCACCTCGCTGGCGCTGGTCGGCACCGGCGCGGCGCTGGCGGCGGAGCCGGTCGTGCCGCCGCTCGGCCGGCTGTTCGCGGACGGCGCGTCGCTGATGCTGGACTGGCTGCAGCGAGTGGTCGACGTGGCGGCGGAGCTGCCGGGCGGGCATGCGGCGGTGGCCCGGCCGCGCTGGGGGCTGTGGGGCGCGGCGGCGCTCGCCATCCTCCTCGCGCTGGAGTGGAGCGTGCGCATGCGCGGGTGGGTGCGCGGATCGCTCGCGACGGCGGCGGCGTGCGCGGCGCTCCTCGTCATCCCCGCCGCGCCGGTCGCGGAGGGGCTGGAGCTCGCGTTCCTCGACGTGGGGCAGGGGGACGCGGTCGCCATCCGCACGCCGGCGGGGCGCTGGCTGCTGGTGGACGCCGGGCCCATCGAAGAGCGCTTTGACGCGGGGGAGAAGCGCGTCCTCCCCTTCCTGCGCAGCCGCGGCGCTACGGCGGTGGAGGCGATGATCCTCACTCATCCGCACGCCGACCACGTGGGCGGCGCCGCGGCCGTGCTCCGCGGGATGCGCGTGGGGCGCGTCGTGGAGCCGGGGCTCCCGTTCGGCACGCCACTCTACCGCGATCTGCTCAGCACCATCGAAGAACGAGGCGCCGTGTGGTCTGTCGCAAGGCAGGACCGCGTCTTGCAAATCGACGGGGTGGAAGTGGCGTTCCTCTGGCCCTCCGCCGGGTCGCTTGACGCCCCCGCGGACGCGAACGACATTAGCGCCGTGGTGCGGCTACGGTACGGGGCATTCACCGCGCTCCTCACCGGCGACGCGCCCTCCGAGGTGGAGGCGCGGCTGGTGGGCCGCTACGGCGCCGCGCTCCGCTCCGCCGTGCTCAAGGTGGGGCACCACGGATCGCGCACCGCGACCTCCGACGAATTCCTCCGCGCCGTGCAACCGGAGCTGGCCGTGATCTCCTGCGGCGTACGCAACCGCTACCGCCATCCCGCGCCGGAAACGCTGGAGCGCCTGGCCGCGCGCGGCGTGCCCGTGGCGCGCACGGATTTGGAGGGGACGGTGATCGTCCGGGTCCACCCCGGTGGCGCGTTCTGGGAGCGCGTGGAGCCGTGATGCTCTGGAACCGGCTCCTGGATTCGGTGCTGGGGCCCGTGGCGCCGCCGCCTCCCTCCGTGTCCGCCAGCGCGGTCCCGCCCGGCGTCACCTTTCGCAGAGGGCGCCTGGTTCCGGCCATCGGCGGGGTGCTGGCGAAGATGAAGGGCCCCGTGACGGCGGTGACGCTGGGGCGCACCATCGTCGTCCTTCCCGGCGCGGAGCTTTCGCCGCGGCTGCTGGTGCACGAGCTCACGCACGTGCGGCAGTGGGGCGAGGACCGGCTCTTCCCCCTGAAGTACGCGCTGCAGTCGCTTCGGCACGGGTACCTGCAGAACCGGTACGAGGTCGAGGCGCGGGCGGAGGCTGAGCGGGCCTTCCCCCGAACCCCTACAACCCCGAGGAACGCGTGACTGGAAAAGGCTTGGTCACCATCGAGCGCCACATCATCGAGGCGGAGCGCGAGTTCCCCGAGGCGACCGGTGCGTTCAGCAACATCCTGTACGACCTGGCCTTCTCCGCCAAGATGATCGCGCGCGAGGTGCGGCGCGCCGGGCTCGCGGACGTGCTTGGGCTCACGGGCGAGGTGAACATCCAGGGCGAGGAGGTGCGCAAGCTGGACGAGTTCGCCAACGAGGTGATCTTCAAGGCGCTGGACCACACGGGGCACCTGTGCGGGATGGCCTCGGAAGAGGTGGAGGACTTCATCCCCATCCCCGACCGGTTCCCCACGGGGAACTACTGCGTGCTCTTCGACCCGCTGGACGGATCGTCGAACATCGACGCCAACGTCAGCGTGGGCACCATCTTCTCGGTGCACCGCAAGGTCAGCGACCACGCGCGCGGCTGCGTGGAGGACTGCCTGCAGCCGGGGACGAAGCAGGTGGCGGCGGGGTACATCGTCTACGGGTCGTCCACGATGCTGGTGTACACCACCGGCAACGGGGTGCACGGCTTCACGCTGGAGCCCTCGATCGGCGAGTTCCTCCTGTCGCACCCCAACATCAGGATCCCCTCGCCCGGGCAGCGGATCTACAGCGTCAACGAGGGGAACTACGCCCGCTGGTCCGAGGAGCAGCGCCGGATGGTGGACCACCTCAAGAACGCGGACGGCGACAACCCGAAGCCGTTCAGCGCGCGCTACATCGGCTCCCTGGTGGCGGACTTCCACCGCAACCTGCTGTACGGCGGGATGTTCATGTACCCGGCCGACGTGAAGTGCCCGCAGGGGAAGCTGCGCCTGCTGTACGAGGCCGCGCCGCTCGCCATGATCGCCGAGCACGCCGGCGGCCGCGCCTCCACGGGCGAGCAGCGCATCATGGAGATCATCCCCCACGACCTCCACGAGCGCACGCCCCTGTTCATCGGGACGACCGAGTACGTGGAGCTCGCCGAGCGCTTCCTGGCGGGGGCGGAGGCGGGGGCGCTGGTCTGACGGGCGGGGTTTGAGGGTTGGGATGCAAAGAGGCCCCGGCTCGGGTTGCGAGCCGGGGCTTCTTTGTGGGTCCGGCGGCTGGTCGCCGGGGGATGAATCCCCCGGCTGGAACCACGGGAAGGCGGCTGAAGCCGGCTCGTGCACCCCGGCATCAGACCCGGAGTCCGCGCTCTCGAACGGGGCTCCTGGAACGGGGCACCTCGAACGCCGGTCGGGGATGGCGGGGCACGGTGCATTCCCATGGCACGGGCAGACACGTGGGTCTGCCCCTACGGGATCGGTGCGGAGAGCGGAGGTCAAGGTGGGGGAGAGGGCGGGCGCGATGAATCGCGCCCCTACGGTGCGGCGGCGCCGGGAATCAGGAATACGGGCGGATCTCGCCCCCGAGTCCGCGAAGGCGGACTTTGTGCTGTTGTTGCAGCGAGTTCACTCGCCCGGTCACAGCCGCCCCCTCAAAACGCCATCTGGAACTGCGCCTTGAAGCTCTGGCCGCTCGGCGCGCCGTGGGCGCCGCGCCAGAAGTCGTAGTTGAACATGACGCGGTTGAGGCCCCCGAGATAGACGTTGAAGCCCGGGGTGATCAGGGTGCCGGCGCCGTCTTCGGGAGCGTCGAGGTCCGTGTCGGGGTCGCCGTGGCTGACGCGGATGAGGGGCTCGACAGAGGCGACGCGGCTTCCCAGCGGCTTGGTGCGGTAGGAGATCCATCCCTGGGCGCCCAGGAAGCGCCGGCCGGCGAACGGGTCACCGTCGCCGAACGCGAGCTCGGCGACGGCGTGCGGGCCGGGACGGTAGCCGCCCACCTCCGCATCGATGGCCCAGGCCTGGCCACCGCGGGAGCGGGCGGGCGCGGAGCCGGCGGCGGGCTGCACGAAGTCGCGGCGGCCCCAGGAGCCGCCGAGGGTGACGCCCGGGAGCGGCTGGAAACCCGCGCGCGCCGAGAGCTGATAGCTGCGCTCGCCCCCGCCCACCGTGTGCACGGGGCCGTTGGTGAAAGCGGCCGCGTAAAAGGGGCGCAGCGGGAGATCGGGCCGTCCCATCAGCTGCACGCCCACGTCGCGCTCCGCGTAGCCGAGGTCGGTTACGAGCGCGTACTCGTCGCGGGCACGGAGGCCGCGGATGCGCACGCCGCGCTCGATGGGCGCCATCTGCGCGGAGTTGGTCTGCGCGATCGCGCCGAACGGGCGATGCGCGTTGCCGGCCAGCACGCTGAGCGCGGGGTGGAAGTTCAGCCGCACGTACGCGTCCTTGAGCGCCACGCGGTTTCCGGCGAAGTCCACCTGGAGCCGCCCCGCCACCAGCGGACCGTAGCGCGTGGACAGCTCCACCCGCGCACGGCGGAGGAGCCAGTCCGTCGCAGGGACGGAGTCCACGCTGCTCGTGTTGAGCTGGGTCTGCACGCGCGCGCCCAGCGTGACCTCCATCCCGTTGACGGTGAAGGTCGGGGAGGCGGGCTGCTGCTGGGCGCGGGCGGGAAGGGCGCATGTAACGGCGAGTGCAGCCGCGCAGGTAACGGCGGCCGTACCGCGGCGGACGAGGGGCATCGGTTGACGTGACCGTTTCGGGGGTTGGCCGCGGCGCCGGCGGGATCGTAACGGACGCCGTCTGGAAAGGCGCCCGGACCATGGCTGGTCCGGGCGCCTTTCTCATCATCGGCCAGACGACTCAGGGCGCGACGGTTACCCTCAGCAGCCAGTAGCAGAGGGCCGACACGCCGAACGCCGCGGGGATCGTAAGGAACCAGGCCCACACGATGCGTCCCGCGATGTTCCAGCGGACCGCCGAAAGCCGCCGCGTCGCGCCCACGCCCACGATGGCGCCGGTGATGGTGTGCGTGGTGCTCACCGGGATGCCGAAGTGCGTCGCGATGAAGATGCTCATGGCGCCGCCCGTCTCCGCGCAGAAGCCGCCGACCGGGCGCAGGCGGGTGATGCGGGTGCCCATCGTGTGCACGATCCGCCACCCGCCGAAGAGCGTGCCCAGCGAGATCATGGTGTACGCCAGCAGCTCCACCCAGAGCGGCACGTGGTCCGCATTGGGAAGGTACAGGTGCCGCATCCACCCCGTCTGCCCCGCGAAGACGGCGTTGGACGACACCAGCAGCCCCACGATGATCCCCATCGTCTTCTGCGCGTCGTTGCCGCCGTGCGACAGCGAGAAGACGGCCGACGAGGCGAGCTGCGCCACGCGGAAGAAGCGGTCCGCGAAGCCCGCGCTGCTCTTGTGGAAGGTCCACAGCACGATCAGCATCAGCAGCCACCCCAGCGCCATGCCGATCAGCGGGGAAAGGAAGATGAAGAGGATCGTCTTCACCCACCCGCCCGGGATGATGGCGGCGAACCCCGCCTTTGCCACCGCCGCCCCCGCGTAGCCGCCCAGCAGCGCGTGCGACGACGAGGAGGGGATGCCGTAGTACCAGGTGATCAGGTTCCAGGTGATGGCGCCCATCAGCGCGCCCATCACCACGCTGGGGGTGACGATGTTCACGTCGATCATCCCCTTGCCCATCGTCTTCGCCACCGCGGTGCCCACCACGAAGAGCGCGGCGAAGTTGAAGAACGCGGCCCAGAACACCGCCTTCACCGGGCTCAGCACCCGGGTGCCCACCACCGTCGCGATCGAGTTCGCCGAGTCGTGGAAGCCGTTGATGAAGTCGAAGGCGAACGCGACCGCGATGATCACCAGGATGTAAACGACGTTCGCGTCCACGGCGGTCACCCGTTCTTGATGGCGATGCTCTCCAGCACGTGCGACACGTGGTCGCACTCGTCGATGGCGTCCTCGAGCTTGTCGAACAGCTCCTTCCACTTGATGATCTCGAGCGGGTCGCCGGCCGAGTTGGCGAACAGGGCGTGCACCGCCTCGAAGTAGATCGCGTCGCCCTCCTCCTCCAGCGCCTTGAGCTGGCTGGTGCGCTCCAGCATCAGCTTGGGCTTCTTGAGGTTGATGACCGCCGCCTCGATGCACGCGGCGGCGCGGCGCAGCACGTCGGCCAGGCGCGCGGCTTCGGGGCGCATCTGGCGGACGTGGAACATCTGCACGCGGCGCGCGGTGCCGTCCAGCAGGTCGATCACGTTGTCCAGGCGGCCGGCCAGCAGGTGGATGTCCTCGCGGTCCAGCGGGGTCACGATGCTGCGGTCGATGCGCGCGTTGATCTCGCGCGTCATCACGTCCGCCTCGTGCTCCAGCCGCTTGATCTCCAACACCAGCTCGTCGATGCGCGCCGGCTCGGCGAACATCTGCGCGATCAGGTCCGCGCACCCCGAGAGGCGCTTGGCCATCTCGCTGAACATCGGGAAGAACTGCTCGTCTCTTGGAAAGAGGCCCACTGCGTCCTCCAGGGGAAATCGATGTGTAACGATGAGGCATTCCGGTGCGTAACGCGCCGCATGCCGGCGCCGGTCCCGGAATCCCGCGCCAAAGCTATCGTGCGGCCCGCGCGGGGAAAAGGGTGTTACACGGCCCGGTTACGCTGCGGGGGCCCGCCGTTACCGACGCGTTACGGAGCATGGGTAGGATCACGCGCCATCGAGGAGGCCGATCTTCGACCAACCGTGGACTACCGACATGACGAATCGTCGATTTTTTCCCGCCGCGCTCGCTCTCTCCATCCTCGCCGCGTGCGGCGGGGACGGCGGGGGGAGCACGCCGGGTGCGATGAAGGGAAGCGCGGGCGCCGCACCGGGCACCGTTACGCTTACGGGCGCGGGCGCCACCTTTCCCATGCCCATCTACTCCAAGTGGTTCGCCACCTACGGCCAGAGCAACCCGGTGCGCGTGAACTACGCCTCCGTGGGCTCGGGCGCCGGCATCCGGCAGATCACGCAGGGCACCGTGGACTTCGGCGCCTCGGACGCGCCGATGACGGACGCGGAGCTGGCCCGCAAGCCGGAAATCCTGCACGTGCCCACGGTGCTGGGCTCGGTGGCGGTGTCGTACAACATTCCGGGGCTGCGGCAGCCGCTGCGGCTGGACGGACCGACGCTGGCCGCCATCTACCTGGGCACCATCCGCAAGTGGAACGACGCGCGGATCGCCGGGCTCAACCCCGGCGTCACGCTTCCCAACGCCGACATCCTCCCCGTGTACCGCACGGACGGGAGCGGCACGACGCACGTCTTCACCGACTACCTGGCCACCGTCAGCCCGGAGTGGAAGCAGCAGGTGGGGACGGGGAAGTCGGTGAAATGGCCCACCGGTCTGGGCGCCAAGGGCAACGAGGGGGTGACGGGCTCGGTGAAGCAGAGCGAGGGGGCCATCGGATACGTGGAGCTCGCCTACGCCACGCAGAACCAGCTCCCGGTGACGGCGCTGCGCAACTCGGCCGGCGCCTTCGTGCAGCCCAGCGTGGAGTCGACCACCGCCGCGGCCGCCGACCTCGGCGAGCAGCTCCGGCAGCATCCTGACCTGCGCATGTCGGTGGTGAACGCCCCCGGCGCGCAGGCGTACCCGGTGGCGTCGTTCACCTACCTGCTGGTCCCTGGGCAGATGGAGGATTGCGGCAAGGCGCGGGCGCTCGTGGGGCTGGTGCGCTGGACGCTGGCCGAGGGCGGCGAGATGGCGCGGCAGCTCCACTACGCGCCGTTGCCGGAGGCGGTGCGCGCGGAGGTGCTGCGGAAGCTCCAGGGCGTCACCTGCGGCCCCCAGCGCCAGCCCGCGCTGGCCGGCTGACGCGCTTATGCAGCCCACTCCCGAGCAGGCCGGCGTGCTGGCGGGCGGTGGACCCCGTTCCAGGGTCCGCCGCGTCTTCCCGTCCGTGCGCCACGGCAACCTGGCGGACCGCGCCTACGCCATCACGCTGGGCGCGTTCGGCGCGGCGATCCCCATCCTCTTCGGCTTCATCCTGCTGCGCGTGGGGACCGCCGCCTGGCCCGCGCTGCAGCGGTTCGGCGGCGGCTTCATCATCGGATCGGACTGGAACCCGGTGGCGGGGAGCTACGGCGCGCTTCCGTTCATCTTCGGCACGCTGGCGTCGTCGCTCCTGGCGTTGCTGATCGCGGTGCCGCTGGCGGTGGGGCTCGCCATCTTTTTGACCGAGCTGTCGCCGCGCTGGATCGCCGCGCCGGTGGCCTTCGGCACCGAGCTGCTGGCCGCCATCCCCTCCGTGGTCTACGGGCTGTGGGGGATCTTCGTGCTGGTGCCCTGGCTGCGCTCCAGCATCCAGCAGCCGCTCGCCAGCGCGTTCGGCGACTCGTTTCCGCTCTTCGCCGGGCCGGCGTACGGCACCAGCATCATGGCCGGCGGGGCGATCCTGGCCATCATGATCGTCCCCTTCATCTCCGCCGTGTCGCGCGAGGTTCTGGCCGCCGTGCCGCGCGACCAGCGTGAGGCCGCGCTCGCGCTGGGCGCCACGCGCTGGGAGATGACCTGGCAGGTCGTGCTCCCCTACGCGGTGCCGGGGATCATCGGCGCCACCATCCTGGGGCTGGGCCGCGCGCTGGGCGAGACGATGGCCATCACCATGGTCATCGGCAACCGGCCAGACATCCCCACCTCGCTCTTCGCGCCCGGCTACACCATGGCCAGCGTGCTCGCCAACGAGTTCAGCGAGGCGTCGGACGACCTGCACCTGGCCGCGCTCATGGAGATCGGCCTGATCCTCTTCGGCATCACCATCGTGGTGAACTCGGTCGCGCGCCTGCTGGTGTGGCGCGTCGCGCGCCGCGCGGGGAAGTAGACGATGAGAATCCACGACCCCCACGGCTCCGCCGCGCCACCGCGGACGAGACACCCCCATTTCCTGAACGAAGCGCCGCACCGCACCTGCACCCGCACAATCCTGTGGCGCCGAGTGAAGGAGACGGCCTCCGCCACTTGCACCGCACCGGCCCATGTTCGAAGCTGGTACGTGCAGATCGAAGCGCGCTCCGCCACCGAAGCGCTCATCCCGCAGCCCGACCCGGCCATGGCCTCGATACACCTGCGCATGCCGCTCGCGCCGCACGCCGGGCACCATGGACCGAACCATCTACCGAACATGGGTTGGATCTGCGCGTTCGACAGAGCCCGTCTCCTTCACTCCGCGCCAGGGGTGCGGCGCGAGGGCGGGTACCGGGCGGCGCTTCGTTCAGGAAATGATGCACCCTCGTCCGCACCTGGCATGAGCCATCCGGGCGGGGCGGAGGTGGGGCGCCTGACATGAACACTCCGACTGTGACCGCGCCCTCGTGGCGCGACCGGCGGCGGCGCACCACCAGCACGGTGATGCTGGCGATGACCGGGGTGGCGGCGCTGCTCACGGTGCTCCCGCTGGTGCTGATCCTGTGGCACCTGCTGCGGGCCGGGATCGCGGCCATGAACGGCGACTTCTTCACCGAGACCCCGGCGCCGGTGGGCGAGCCCGGCGGCGGGGTGGGGAACGGCATCCTGGGCACCGGCATCCTGGTGGGGCTCGGCGCCGTCTTCGGGCTGCCGGTGGCCATCGGCGCGGGGCTTTTTCTGGCCGAGGCGGAGGGGAGCCGCGTGGCCAACGCCGTGCGCTTCATCACCGACGTGATGAACGGCATCCCGTCCATCGTCATCGGCATCTTCGTGTGGGCGTGGGTGGTGGTGTCGATGGGGCACTTCTCCGCGCTGGCGGGGGGCGTGGCGCTGGCCATCATGCTCATCCCCATGGTCACCCGCACCACCGAGGAGATGGTGCGCCTGGTGCCCCGCGAGCTGCGCGACGGTGGCCTGGCGCTGGGCTTCACCCGCTGGCGCACCACGCTGGGGATCGTGCTTCCCGCGGCGCGCAGCGGCATCCTGACCGGCGTGCTGGTGTCGCTGGCGCGCATCTCGGGCGAGACGGCGCCGCTCCTCTTTACCGCGCTCGGCAACCCGTTCTGGGGATGGAAGCTGAGCGAGCCGATCGCCGCGCTTCCCGTGCAGATCTTCCAGTACGCCATCTCGCCCTACGAGGAGTGGCACCGCCTGGCCTGGGCCGCGTCGCTCCTGCTGATTGCACTGGTGCTGGGGGTGAGCCTCACGGCCCGCCTCTTCATCCGCAGCCCGTACAAGGGACGATGACCATGCAACAGATCGCCACCGCCGCGCCGCGCACCGTGCCGGACGCGCCCGGCAACGCATCGACCGGCACCGTGCCGCTCGCCGTGGAGGCGCGCGACTTCTCCTTCTGGTACGGCAACAACCGCGCGCTCAACGACATCACGCTGGAGGTGCCCGAGCGGCAGGTGACGGCGCTGATCGGCCCGTCCGGGTGCGGCAAGAGCACCTTTCTGCGCTCCATCAACCGCATGAACGACCTGATCCCCGGCGTGCGGCACGACGGCGAAATCCTGATCCGCGGCGAGTCCGTATACCGCGAGGGGCTCGACGTGGTGAACCTGCGCAAGCGGGTGGGGATGGTCTTCCAGAAGTCCAACCCGTTCCCCAAGTCGATCTACGACAACGTGGCGTACGGCGCCCGCGTCAACGGCCTCGCCCGCGGCCGCGCGGAGCTCAACGAGATCGTGGAGCGCTCGCTGCAGTCCTCCGCGCTGTGGGACGAGGTCAAGGACCGCCTGGACCGCAGCGCGCTCGGTCTTTCCGGAGGCCAGCAGCAGCGCCTGTGCATCGCGCGGGCGCTGGCGGTGCAGCCGGAGGTGCTGCTGATGGACGAGCCGGCGAGCGCGCTGGACCCCATCGCCACGCAGAAGATCGAGGAGCTGATCTACCAGCTCAAGGACGAGTACACCATCGTGATCGTGACCCACAACATGCAGCAGGCGGCGCGCGTCTCCGACCTCACCGCGTTCTTTTACATGGGCGGGCTGGTGGAGGTGGGATCGACGCACCAGATCTTCACCAACCCGCGCGAGGACCGCACCGAGGCGTACATCACCGGGAGGTTCGGATGAGCCCCACGCCGGGGGTGCGCCACTTCCACGAGGAGCTGGCGCGCCTCAAGCACCAGCTCCTCAACATGTCCGCGCTGGCCGAGGACCTGGTGGGGATGGCGGTGCAGGCCCGCACGGAGCGCGACGTGGCGCTCGCGGAGCAGGTGATCGCGCGCGACAACGATCTGGACGCCATGGAGATCGCGGTGGACGACAGCTGCATTCACCTGCTGGCGCTGCAGCAGCCGATGGCGCGCGACCTCCGGCTGATCACCATGGCGATGAAGATCTCCAACGACCTGGAGCGGGTGGGCGACCACGCCGTCAACATCGCGGAGGGGGTGCGGCACCAGGCGGAGCACCCGGTGAGCATGGAGCTGGCGGAGATCGACGAGATGTCGCGCCTTGCCCGCGAGATGCTCTCCGACGCCCTCGACTGCTTCGTGCGCGGCGACGCGGCGGGCGCGCGCGAGGTGTGCCGGCGCGACGACCGTGTGGACCAGCTCCACGACTCCGTCTTCCGCATCCTGGTGACGCACATGATGGAGGACCCGCGCCGCATCGGCAGCGCGATGTCGCTCTTCCTGGCCAGCCGCAACCTGGAGCGGATCGCCGACCTCGCCACCAACATCGGCGAGGACGTGGTGTTCCTGGTGGAAGGCCGCTCGATCAAGCACGGGGCCGGGGCGCTCTCGAACGCATAGCGCGCGCACGTGCGGGCGCAGGTGCGGGCGCCGAGCGGGGGCGGGGGGGGAAACCCTCCGCCCCGCGCGGCGTTGGCCCGGCGCGGAGCTTGCTCTGTGTAACGATGGCCGCCCTGTGCCCGCGCGCCGGGAGCTTGCACCCCAACCTCCCGCGCCCGTAAGCTTCCGCGCGCACAGCAGCATCGCACCTCCCACCTCCGGGTCGCTTGATGCCTCCGCACCCCAGCGAGCGACTTCCCCACGGCCACACCCCGCAACCCGCGGCGCAGTACTCCCCGACCGCTCCCGAGATGGTCCAGATGCAGGACCAGGTGGAGCAGCTCCTGGTGGAGATGAGCGAGGAGACGCAGAGCAAGTCGCTGGGCTACGGCTCCAGCCTGCGGGGGCGCGTCGCCATCGTCACCGGCGGGGCCACGGGGATCGGCAGGGCGATCGCGCTGGAGTTCGCGCGGCACGGGGCCGCCGTGGCGTTCAACTACTTCTGCTACGACGACGGCGAGGACCTGCGCGCGGAGGCCGAGGCCACCGCGCGCGAGATCGCGCAGATGGAGGTGCGCGTGCACCACGCATCGTGCGACGTGCGCGACCCGGGCGAGGTGAGCCGCTTCGTGAAGGACGCGCACGAGGAGCTGGGCGCCATCAACATCCTGGTGAACAACGCCGGGATCGCCCGCGACCGCGCCCTCTGGCGGCTGACGGACGAGCAGTGGAGGACGGTGCTGGACACCAACCTGACGGGCGCCTTTCACATGATCCGCGCCGTGGCGCCCATGTTCCGCCGCCAGTCGGACGGCAAGATCGTGAACGTGTCGTCGGTGCACGGCATCCGCAGCGAGTTCGGGCTGGCCAACTACAGCGCGTCGAAGGCGGGGCTGCTGGGGCTCACCCGCTCCGCGGCGCTGGAGCTGGGGCCGAGCAACGTGAACGTGAACGCGGTGGCGCCGGGGTACATCCGCACCACGCGCCTCACCAGCGGCGTCCCCGCCGAGATCCTGGACACGGCCCGCGAGCGCGCCGTCCTCGGCCGCCTGGGCGATCCGCAGGACGTCGCAAACGTGGTCATGTTCCTCTGCTCCGAGTACGCGCGCCACATCACCGGCGCGGTCATCCCCGTAGACGGCGGGCACCTCCTGTGAAAAGAGCCTCACACAGAGACACAGAGGGAACGGAAAGGCCACGGAGAAGCCCTTCTGCTTTTCTCTCTGTTGCTCTGTGGCTCTGTGTGAGGCCGTCCGTGCTGGTGCTGGCCGTCGCCGCGTGCGGAGGCCCGCGCGCCGCCCCGGGCCCGGCGCCCGTCCCCGCGCCGGTGGCGATGCCGGCGATGGACCTGGGCGGGCAGCGGGTGCTGATCCTTCCCGTGCAGGCGGCGGAGGGCGTCGGCACGCGCGACGAGGCGACGAGCGAGCTGGTCTTCGCCCTCGCCGAGCGCGACGCGCGCACGCAGTGGGTGACGCCGGATCAGCTGCGGCGCGCCCTGCGCGGGGCACCCGGCTACGCGGCGGACCCCGGCGCGCTTCCCGACGACCCGTACATCCACCACGGCGAGCGCTCCATCGTGGACCCGCTGGGCGGCATCGTGCGGCGCTACTCCGCGCTGACCGACGCGCGCGTGGTGCTGATCCCCCGCGCCGCCCGCTGGATGCCGGGGAGCGGCGGGGGCCGCGTGAGGATGACGGCCGCGGTGGTGGACGCCCGCAGCGCCCGCGTCATCTGGCACGGCGACGCGGAGGGGGACGAGCGCCCGGCCTTCGACCGCGCCGCCCTCGCCAGCGCCGCCGCCGCCCTGGCCGAGCGGATGCTGGTGGCGGGGAGCCGCTGAGCGCGCGCTCGCATCCGTCTTGCACGGCCCATCGGTCCTGTACCCAGTTTCCTGTTCCCTAATCCCTGAAGCCGTACCCCATGCCGCAGACCGTAACGCTGATCCCCGGTGACGGAATCGGGCCCGACATCACCCGTGCCGTGGTGCGCGTGCTGGAAGCCGCCGGCGCCGAGCTCACGTGGGACGAGAGGCCGGCGGGCGTCTCCGCCGTCGCCACGCACAACACCCCGCTCCCGCAGGAGACGATCGACTCCATCCGCGAGACGCGCGTGGCGCTCAAGGGGCCGCTGACCACGCCCTCCGGGGTGGGCTTCCGCTCGATCAACGTGGCGCTGCGCAAGGAGTTCGACCTGTACGCCAACGTGCGCCCCGCGCGCACCCTGGTGTCGGGCGGGCGCTACGAGGGGATCGACATCGTCCTGATCCGCGAGAACACCGAGGGGCTGTACAGCGGCGTGGAGCACTACATCGGCATCGGCGACGACCCGCGCGCCGCCGCCGAGTCGGTAATGCTGGTGACCCGCTTCGGCGTCAACCGCATCCTGCGCTACGCCTTCGAGTACGCCGTGAACAACGGCCGCAAGAAGGTGACGTTGGCGCACAAGGCCAACATCCTCAAGTACACGCAGGGCCTCTTTCTGGACATGGGGAAGGAGATCGCCAAGGAGTACGCCGGCCGCGTGGAGTTCGAGGACCGCATCATCGACGCGACCGCCATGATGCTGGTGATGGACCCCTACCGCTTCGACGTGATCGTCTGCGAGAACATGTTCGGCGACATCCTCTCGGACCAGATCGCGGGGCTGGTGGGCGGCCTCGGTCTGGCCCCGGGCGCCAACATCGGCAAGGACGCGGCGATCTTCGAGGCGGTGCACGGCTCCGCGCCGGACATCGCGGGGAAGAACATCGCCAACCCGGCCGCGCTCCTGATGGGCGCCACGCTGATGCTGGACCACCTGGGGATGCGCGAGCCGTCGCGCCGCATCATCGCCGCGCTGGAGGGCGCCATCCGCGAGAACGACACGCTGACCCCCGACCTGGGCGGCACCGGAACGACGGACTCGTTCACCGATGCCCTCATCCGGCGGCTCTAGCCATGTCCGAAGAGTGGACGGGCCCCTGCCGCGTCTGCGGCCGCCAGTTCGGCGAGCACGACAAGCCGGACGCGGCCGGCTGGTGCTCACAGTGCCGCGGTCGCCTCGTCTCCCGCTCCACGCGCGTGGCGTGGGCGCCGGCGGTGGTCTTTGGGCTGCTCTACGCCTACCTGCTGGTGTGGGGCGGATTGCTGGAGTCGCGCTTCATGGTGGTGTGGATCGCGCTGGGGGTGGCGCTGGCGTGGGTGATGTTCAAGGTGGCGCGGCGCGTGGCGTTCGACGTCATCCGCGGTCGCATGACGCCCCGCGCGCGGGGGTGATGCAGATGCGCGGCTTCCTTGCGAGTCCCCTGATCAACGTCCTGGCCGCCACGGTCGGAGGCATCCTGCTGGGCTTCGGCATCGGCCGCCTCTTCCACACCGCGACGGTGGGTGCGGGCGTGGCGTCGCTGGCGGGTTTCATCCTGCTCTGGTGGGCCCTCTATGACCACCGCAAGGCCAAACCCGGCGTCGCGGAGACGGAAAAGGACGGGTCGCACACGATCGAGTGAAGGGCCCCCTCCCCCGCTCGTCACCTCGCGGCCCCTCCCCCAATAACCACCTGGGGGAGGGGCGGTTTGCGTGTGGCGGTGCGGGGCGGGCATCGCGGGCCCTCTCCCCGCTCGGTCCTCGCTGCCCCTCCCCCAAACCACGGGGGAGGGGCGGTTGGCGTGCATGGGTGCGCGGCGGCGGGGTTCTTCGCGTCGCAAGGCACGGGCAGCCACGCGGGGCTGTCCCTACGGAATTGGTTTGTTGAGGCGGGCGGCGGAGCAGCGTTGGGCACGGGCGCGATGAATCGCGCCCCTACGGGGCATCCGCGCGGCGAGCGGAGTTCTCCCCCTCCGCCGCCCTGCGCCCCCGCAGGCGGGGGAGGGGGCCGGGGGGAGGGGGCTGGGTGCTTGCCGCCCCTCCCCCGCACGGCCTATATTCCCGCATCCCAGCGGGTTATACAATCCTTCGACAGGCAAGAGCGATGGCCAGGTTCCAGGGCGTCGACTACTACGACATAGACGGGCTGCTCACCGAGGAGCAGCGGATGATCCGCGACACGGTGCGCGAGTGGGTGGACGAGAACCTCCTCCCCGTGATCAACGACGCGTACATCGGACGCTACCTGCCGAAGCAGCTCATTCCCGGAATGGCGGAGCTGGGGGTGTTCGGCGCCAACCTCCCCGAGGAGTACGGGTGCGCGGGGCTGGACAACATCTCGTATGGCCTCATCATGCAGGAGCTGGAGCGCGGCGACTCCGGGATCCGCTCCTTCGCGTCGGTGCAGGGCGCGCTCTGCATGTACCCCATCTACGCCTTCGGCAGCGAGGAGCAGAAGCGCGAGTACCTGCCGCGCATGGCCGCCGGCGAAGTCATCGGCTGCTTCGGCCTCACCGAGCCCGACTTCGGCTCCAACCCCGGCGGGATGATCACGCGCGCCCGCAAGACGGACGACGGCTACGTGATCGACGGGGCCAAGATGTGGATCACCAACGGCTCCACCGCAAACATCGCCATCATCTGGGCCAAGACGGGCGAGCTGGACGACACAAAGTCGATCCGCGGCTTCATCGTCCCCACGGACACGCCCGGCTTCACCGCGCGCGACCAGAAGGGAAAGCTGTCGCTGCTCGCCTCCGACACGTCGGAGCTGGTGCTGCAGGACGTGCACGTGCCCGAGACGGCGCTGCTGCCGAAGTCCGGGGGGCTCAAGAGCCCGCTGATGTGCCTGACGCAGGCGCGCTACGGCATCGCGTGGGGCGCCGTCGGCGCGGCGATGGCGTGCTACGACGAGGCCCTGCAGTACGCCAAGAACCGCGTGCAGTTCGGCGGCAAGCCCATTGCCGCCACGCAGCTCCAGCAGACGCGCCTGGCCGAGATGCTCACCGACATCACCAAGGCGCAGCTGCTGGCCTGGCGCCTGGGCACCCTCAAGGACGCGGGGACGATGCGGCCGGAGCAGGTGTCGCTCGCCAAGCGCAACAACGTGGACATCGCCACCAACGTCGCGCGCGAGGCGCGGCGCCTCCTGGGCGGCAACGGCATCCTGGTGGAGTACTCCGCCATGCGCCACATGGCCAACCTGGAGTCCGTCTATACGTACGAGGGCACGCACGACGTCCACGGCCTCATCCTGGGGCAGGACGTCACCGGCTACGCCGCGTACTGAGGCCTTCGGGAAGCCCCTCCCGCCATAGCGCGGGAGGGGTTGACGATGCGGAAGGCCGATGGCATATTCTTGGCCCTGCAACGCCCGTAGCTGGAAACGGGAAGGCCCGGGCGGTTGACACATCCGGCTGGTTTGCTTAGCTTGAAGGGCTTCCAGTGGCAACGCACCGATAGCTCAACTGGCAGAGCAGGGGACTCTTAATCCCAAGGTTGTAGGTTCGATTCCTACTCGGTGCACTGCACGCGAAAGCGTGTTTTTTGACAGAACCGTCGGTATATGCGCCCGTAGCTCAGCTGGATAGAGCGTCTGACTACGGATCAGAAGGTCGGGAGTTCGAATCTCTCCGGGCGCACTTTCGGCGGCGTGGCTCACCCCACGCCTCCGGCCAGTCGGTACCAGCTACGGACATTCTCGCTCTTGTGGCGGAATTGGTAGACGCGCTAGATTCAGGATCTAGTGGGCGTAAGCCCGTGGAGGTTCGAGTCCTCTCGAGAGCACTGTCCGAAGCCTGGTACCGGCTGTTGTTTGTGCCCAGGTGCTGAAATTGGTAGACAGGCCAGACTAAGGATCTGGTGCCTTAACCGGCGTGGAGGTTCGAGTCCTCTCCTGGGCATCTTTGACAATTCGGATCTGGGAGGCGAGTGAGGACCGCGGCGTTCGCGTCGAGGAAAGTCCGAGCTCCGCAGGGCAGGGTGCCGGATAACGTCCGGGCGCCGCGAGGCGATGGAAAGCGCAACAGAAAGCAAACCGCCGATGGCTCCCTTCGGGGCAGCACAGGCAAGGGTGAAACGGTGACGGTAAGAGCGCACCGCGCGGCTGGCGACAGCCGTGGCACGGCAAGCCCCACCCGGAGCAAGGCCAAGCAGTGACGAGGGGCGGCCCGTCCCGCGAAGGACCCCGGTTCTTCACAGTCACGGGTAGGCTGCACGAGGCCGGCGGCAACGCCGGTCCCAGAGAAATGGTCCTCCCCCGGCTCGCCGGGGACAGAACTCGGCTTATTCGCCTCCCTGAACATCCGCGCTCGTAGCTCAGCTGGATAGAGCGTCGCCCTCCGGAGGCGAAGGCCACAGGTTCGAATCCTGTCGAGCGCACTTAAGATAAACCCCCACAGCACAAATTACTTGTGTGCTGTGGGGGTTTTCTCATTTTGGGCTGAGCGTTGCTCACGGTAACGAACGCGGGTACCATATAGCCATGTTTCGTGCCGACCCCGCCCTTCCCGGAGCACCGATACCGCGGACCCGCACTCGCACCTCTCGCGTCGCCGAGTCGTCCGCTGCGGCCCTCCTGGTCAACGGTAGCCCGGATTCACCTGGCCGGGTTCACCGCTGAGGTGCGCGAGATGGGCAAGGCGCACCCGGACAGATGGGGGCCGGATCGCCACGCTGCGGAGACGATACTGCGGCGGGAAGGGCGGACGGTAGAAGCCGCGGTCCAGGAGACGACCCGGTAGGGAGTGAGCCGAAGAGGCCCGGAGGAGGACGCCAGGGCTGGCCTCACGGCGAGTTGCTCTTGATCATCCGGATACCACGATCCACAACTGCTTGCGCGAAGCCGCGCTCGTCGTGCATGTCTTGACCAACGAAGTTGTAACTGTCGCGCAGGTCGACCGGGAACTCCGCCGTATAGCCCTGTTTGCCCGGCGCGTCCACAAGCCTCCAGTACCCCTGCCCCTCCCGCGGGATATATCCATGCGCGCGCCGCAAAGCGTCGAGGGTGAGTTCAACCGCTTCGATCTCGGTCGATGATCCCACACGGGAAACCCGCAAGCGGAACCCTGGGGGGACACGCCATTCGTCAAGTGTGTTCAGCAAAACGTTCAGACGAGCACTACCGGTAAAGTCTCCATCGATGCCGTTGATCATTTTTCTCTCCCGTGGATTGTATCTTGTTGACCCGGTTAGGAAGGTTTCATTAACTCCCTCGCGCGTTGTACTGCAAGTCGCGCAACGGGCGACCTTCCACTGCCCTGGTGGTGGCCGATAGTCGCATGTACTTGTGTCTAGGTGCGCGCGCAACTGCGTTCTGTGAGACGTACGATTCCTCCACTAGATCCGCAGCCGTGAGGCGTTCGAAGAGGGCTGAGCGAAGACACGCTTTAATATAGGGTGAGCCGCTCGCGAGTTTCGCGACGGCTTCCCCTACAGGTCTTCCGGTCTAAGGCCCGTACGCTTTGCGATCCGTGCGAGCATCCGTCCGCCGACCTCATCGGAGTCGTGGAAAGCGAAGACGTAGTCCGGCCAGCCCTCGCGGGTGAGCGTGCGGTGAGATGTGCCTTGTTGACGATTTACCGCCCAGCCGATTCGAAGCAGCGCGGCCAGAACACGCCGCGCCTTCGTGCTCGGCCAGATGCTCATGCCGCGAGAAACGAGACGCTGAGCAGCTCCGGAATTTCCTCGCCGTGCTCGAGGCGTTCGGCGAGAACGCGAAGCGCCAACGCCTGCACTTTGGCGACGGCGGATGCGCGGTTGTCGCCATACACCATCACGCCGGGCATGTCGGGTACCTCAGCGATCCAGCGACCATCGTCTTCGCGCTCGATCTCAATGTTGAACTGCATCGGCGGAACCTCGTCACCAGGTCTGAAGAGTGCTCGATGCATCGAACATCGTCAGAAATGGTGATACGAGCAAGCTCGTAGCTCAACTGGATGAGCGTCGCCCTCCGGAGGCGAAGGCCACAGGTTCGAATCCTGTCGAGCGCATAGCAGATAGACCGGGGATAATCTGGGTCCGCGATCTGCACCTCTTCTTGAACCGTGCGCGAGAAACCCCCGTCTTCGCCGGCTGTGTCTTCGGAAAACGGCGAAATCATTTCGCTGTTTTTCTGCGGGCGTCCTCCGCGCGGCTTCTTTGACGGGCGTCGCCCGGGCGTGTGTGACGGGCAACGCTACTGGTTCATGCATAAACGACACACCGCAGGGCTCGAACGTGACTCTAATCAACTGTCCGGCCTGCGGCTGGGAAGTCTCCGCGATGGCAGACGAGTGCCCCAGGTGCGGGCGCCCTCGACCATCAATGACGCCGTCCACAATCCTGATCGGTTGTGGAATCATCATAGGGATCTCGGGAATCATCTACTTGGTCCTCATGCTCGTTCGAGCGGTGCAGAACTGACGTCTCCCCGGCTGCGTACACCCGTACTGCTATCCAGTGGGCATCACGCACGGGCGACATCGTCTTCGCGCTCTATCTCGATGTTGAGCAGCATTACTCTACAACCTCCACGCCGCCGGTGACGGGGTCGAGGCGGATGGTGTGCCAGGTGGCGTCGAGGCGGATGCGGAGGGTGGCGCGGGTGGAGGTGCCGAGGGGGAAGAAGGTGGCGGACCAGGGGCTCGGCTGCACGCTCTGGATCGCCAGTTTTCCTTCGCCGATGACGGAGTCGGTGCGGGCGGAGGCGAGGCGGTAGCTGCCGTCGGAGAGGAGGGTGGCGCGGATGGGCTCCTCGCGGCGCGCGGCCTGGAGCCGGGCTTCGGAGGCGAGCTCGCCGACGAGGCCCGCGGGCGTCGTCTCGGGGCCAAAGGTGCGGCCGAGCGCGGCGACCGAGACGGAGAGCATCACGCCCATGATTGCGATCACCACGATCAGCTCGATCAGGGTGAAGCCGTCGCGGCGCCGCATCAGAGCGCGCCCGCGTTGATGCTGTAGATCGCCTGGAGCATGCCCAGCGCGATGAAGCCGACGACTGCGCCGAACAGGAGGATCAGCGTGGGTTCCACCAGCGTGATGGCGCGCTTGAGGGTGTCGCGCACCTCGCGGTCGTACACCGTGGCCACGCGCAGCAGCATCTCGGGCAGCGTGCCCGTCTCCTCGCCGACCGACATCATCTGCCGCGCCAGCTTGGGGAGCATGGGGCCGGCGGATGCAGCCAGCGTCTTCCCCTCGCGGACGGCGCGGACGGCATCGCCGAGGCCGCGCGCGAGCACCACGTTCCCCGCGGTGCCGCGCGCGATCTCCAGCGAGTTGACGAGGGGGACGCCGTTCTGCAGGAGCATTCCCAGGATGCGGGCGATGCGCGCGGTGGCGACGCGGCGGATCAGGTCGCCGACGCCGGGGATGCGCAGGAGGAGCGCGTCCCACTTGGCGCGGCCGGCGGGGGTGCGGACGGTGTACACGCCCGCCCAGATGCTCGCGGCCGCGACGAGCGCGACCAGCCACCCCCAGCGGCTCGCGGCAGTGGTCGTCGCCAGGAGGACGCGGGTGGTAAACGGGAGTTTTGCGCCCGCATCCTGGAGCACGCCGGCGAACTGCGGCAGGACGACGAAGACCAGGAGCGTCACCGCCATGCCGCCCGCGAACATCATCAGCGCGGGGTAGAGCAGGGCGGAGACCAGGCTGGAGCGGAGCTCGGCTTCCTCTTCCTGGAGCGTGGCGAGGCGGCCAAAGGTGGGCCCCAGCGTCCCGCCCGCCTCCCCCGCCGCGACCATGGCGACGTACACGGGCGGGAAGATGCGCGGGTGCGCCGCGAAGGCATCCGACAGAGGCCGCCCCGCGCGCACGTCCTGCCGCACCGCCTGCACCACGCCGCGCAGCATCGCGTCGTCCGTCAGGTCGGCGGCGACGGAGAGCGCGCGGTCCACGGGGAAGCCCGACTCCAGCAGCGTGGAGAGCGAGCGGGTGAGCTGCAGGCGCAGCGATGCCCCGGCGCGCCCGCCCCTCCCGCCCGACACCTCCGCGTCGCCCGCCTCCTCCACGGCGACAGGGAAGAGCGCCCGCGCGCGCAGGTCGGCCAGCACGCCGTCGCGCGAGGGCGCCTGGAGCACGCCCTCCACGATCTTTCCCTCTGGCGTCGAGGCGCGATAGCGGAATGCCGTCATGGGGCGGGCATCCTGAAAAGCAATCTCACACAGAGACGCAGAGGAAAAGGAAAGACACAGAAGGACTCACCGAAGCCCTCTGCTGCCTTGCTGTTTCCTCTGTGTCTCCGTGTGAGGCTTTTCACTCTTCGGCCTCCGCCGTCACGCGCAGGACTTCTTCCAGCGTGGTCTCGCCGGCGAGCGCGCGGGCGAGGCCGGCGGCGCGCAGGGAGCGCATCCCCTCGGCGCGGGCGGCGGCGCGGAGGTCTTCGAGCGGGGTGCGCGCCACGATCATCGAGCGCAGGCGGTCGGTAAGGTTGAGGATCTCGTAGATGCCCGTGCGCCCGCGGTAGCCGGTGCCGTCGCACGCGTCGCAGCCGCGGCCCTCGCGGAAGAGGGTGCCGGGGGCGACGCCGAGCCGCGCGGCCATGTCCGCGGCGGCGGGGCGCGGCTCGGAGCAGTGCGGGCAGACCCGGCGGACGAGGCGCTGCGCCACGATCCCTTCCACGGTCGCCGCCACCAGGTAGTCCTCCACGCCCATGTCCAGCAGGCGCGTGACGGCGGAGGGGGCGTCGTTGGTGTGCAGCGTGGAAAGGACGAGGTGGCCGGTGAGCGCGGCCTGCACCGCGATCTCCGCCGTCTCGCGGTCGCGGATCTCGCCGACCATGATGACGTCCGGGTCCTGGCGCAGCATGGAGCGCAGCGTCGCGGCGAAGCTCAGGCCGATGCGCGGGTGCACCTCCACCTGCGACACGCCGCGGATCTGGTACTCGACCGGGTCCTCGACGGTGAGGATCTTTCGCGTCTCGTCGTTGAGGCGCGAGAGGGCGGTGTAGAGCGTGGTCGTCTTTCCCGAGCCGGTGGGGCCCGTCACCAGCAGGATGCCGTTCGGCCGCTCGATCAGGCGCACGAAGCGGCGCAGGTCGTCCGGGTCCATCTGCAGGTCTTCCAGCGCCGTGCGCGCGCCGGAGCGGTCCAGGATGCGCAGCACCACCGACTCGCCGTTGACCGTCGGGATGGTGGAGACGCGCAGGTCCACCTCGCGCTCCGCCATGCGCAGCCGGATGCGCCCGTCCTGCGGCAGCCGGCGCTCGGCGATGTCCATGCTGGCCATCACCTTGATGCGGCTCACGACGGCGGCCTGGTAGCGCTTGGGGGATGCGGAGACCTCGCGCAGTACGCCGTCCACGCGATAGCGGACGCGCAGGGCGTCCGGCATGGCGTCCAGGTGCACGTCGCTGGCGCGGCGCTGGAGGGCGTCGAAGAGGATGAGGTTCACCAGGCGGATGACGGGCGCCTGGTTGGCGAGGCCCTCCAGGTCGTCCGCGCTCTCGGTGCCCTCGGTCACCAGCTCCAGACCGTCCTCGCGCAGGTCGGCCATGACGTCGTTGACCGTCGATGCCGCCGCCCCGTACGCGCGGTCGATGGCCCGCTCGATCTCCGCGCGCGGCGCTTCCACGATGCGCACCGGGCGCTCGAAGACCGCCGCGAGCTCCCCCAGCACGTCGGGCGCGAGGGGCTCCGATGCGGCGACCACCACCGCGTCCCCGTCCAGGCGGATGGGGACGAGGCGGTGCTCCTCCAGGTAGCGCGCGGAGAGGCGGTCGGTCAGCGGGCGGACGTCGTCGAGCACGCGCTCCTCAGGGCTGCGGGGTGCGCGCGGGCTGCGCGGGCGGCACAGTCTGCACGGGCGCCGCGGGCGGAGTCCCCTGCGGAGCGGGCAGGGCGGGCACAGGCGTGGCGGGGAGCACGCGCACGCTGTCCAGCCGGTTGCGGTCCAGCTCCCTGCGGATCTGCTGGCGGCTGTTGGTGCGCTCGATGGAACGCTCGCGCAGCCGCTCCAGGTCCGCGTCGGACTCCACCAGGTAGGGCGTGAGGAAGATGACCAGCTCCGTCTTCCTGCCGCGCCGCTCCGTGTCGCGGAAGAGGTAGCCCAGGAGTGGGATGTCCTTGAGGATGGGGATCCCGCGCCGGAACCGCGACTCTTCCGAGCCGATCAGCCCGCCGATGACCACCGTCTGCCGGTCGCGCACCACGGCCGAGGTCTGCGCCTCGCGCACGGTGATGATGGGCGCGCCGAAGAGCGTCTGGTTGGTGAGGGTGGAGACCTGCTGCAGGACGCTGAGCGTGACGTAGCCGTCCTGGTTGATGGTGGGGACGATGGCGAGCTCCGTCCCCACGTCGCGGAACTGGACGACGCGGTCCAGCACCTCGCCCGAAAGTCCGGAGCGCGCGATCTGGGTGAAGGGAACCTGGCTGCCCACCAGGATGCGCGCTTCCTCGTTGTTGCGCGCCAGCACGCTGGGCGTGGCGAGCACGTTGACGCGCGCGTCCGCGGCGATGGCGCGCAGCGTGGCGCGCACGTCGAAGTCGCCCTCCGCGAAGCCCATCGACACCACCAGGCCACCCGGGGTCGTGTCCGCAAGGGTGCGGAAGCGCTCCACTCCGCGCACCGCCTGGCCGCCGCCGCGCTCGCCCAGCCTCGCCACCCAGTCCACGCCGAACTGCGTCTCGCGATCCAGCGTCACCTCTGCCACGAAGACCTCGATCACCACCTGCAGCGGGCGGGTGTCGAGCCGGTCGATGGTCTGCCGCAGCAGCTCGTAGTTGCGCGGCGTGGTGCGGATGATGAGCGAGTTGGTGGCGGTGTAGGGGACCACCGCCGCCTCGCCCACCATCAGACCCCCGACGGTCGGCGTCTGGCCCGTGTTGGGGCGGGTCAGCACGGATTGCGGGCGTGCCGCGCCATCCGCGCCCAGCGCGAAGCCGCCGCCCGACGTCGTGACGTTGCTCCCCTCGCGCTGGCCGCGGAGCTGGTCGCTGAGGGAGCGACGGCCGCGCGTGTCGCCGGCGGCGGCGTTGGCGGCGTCGGTGCTCCCGTAGATGGCCGCCAGCGTCAGCGCCAGCTCGGTGGCGGATGCGTGGCGCAGCGGGTGCACGAAGACCTGCGTCTCCCCCAGCGTGGGCGCCTGCGCGGCGGGCACCACCTGCAGGATGCCGCCGCGGTCCACCGTAGCGAACCCCGCGCTCTCCAGGATGGTGCGGATCAGCCCCGGGATCTCGTCGGGCGAGATGGGGCGGCCCATCTTGATGGTGACGCGCGTGGCGGGGTCGACGCCCACGAAGACGACGTTGAGCCCCGCCATCTCGGCGAGCGCGCTGATGACCGTCGTCAGCTCCGCGTCCTGGTAGTTGATCCTCACCTGCGCGCTCGCGGGCGGCACGGCAAGGAGGAGACAGGCCAGCGCGGCGGCCAGCGCACGATGCACGGTTTGGCTTCTCACCCGGTGTACTCTCGCTCGGGACGATGACATGGGGCTACCACCCGGGCGGAATGGCGCCGGGCGGGGTGTTTGCCGCGCTCTTGGCGCGCTGGCTCATGGGCACTTCGGGTGTGGGCGCCGCGTTGGGAAGCGGGGTGCCCGACGGCAGCGATGCAGCCGCGGCCGCGGCGCGCCGCCCCTCGCCGGGGCGCGCGACGTCCATGCGCAGCTCGCCCATGGCGCCCACCATCACCACGTGGTCGTACGCCACCCGCTCCAGCCGGTATCCGCCCACCGCGTCTCCCACCCGGTACACCTCCGGCCCCGGCGACGACGGGTCCGCGTCGATCAGCGCCATCCCGCCCGTGCTTGAGACCATCGTCCCCGCGACGCGGTACCGCGGCGGGGGGGGCGGGGGAGGGGGGGGAGGGGGTGGCGCCGGCATCGTCAGCGTGGTCGGCGCGACGCCCGGGGTGAGCTGCATCCCCACGCGGTAGCGGCTCTGCGGCGCCGTGCGCGACGCGCTGAAGACGTTGCGGTCCAGGGCGCCGCGCACCACCGCCTCCGGGTCGCGCGCGGGGGGGCGCGGGGTGGCGGCGGATGCGCGCGGCAGCTCGGGCCAGATCACCCGCGGCGACTCGCCGGCTCCCGTCGCCCTCCACACGGCCCCGGCCAGGAGGAGCGCCGTGGCGCCGGCCCAGATGCGGTCGTTGGTGGTCATGTTGGCTCCTCGTCGTCGGCTGGGCGGAGCAGGTAGCCCGTCACGCGCAGGCTGATGGTGAGCGAGGGCGTGCCCGCGCCCTCCCGCGGATCGCCGCCCACCGTGAGGTCGTCGACGCGCAGCAGGACGGGGCTCTGCTCCACGCCTTTCAGCAGCTCCATCAGCCCCGTCGCGTCGCCGCGCGCCACGATCTGGAGCGAGGTGGCGGTCGCCGGGCCGGCGGGGGCGGGGGGGAGGATGGACTCGCGCACCACCTCCACTTCGGCGTCCTCGGCGATCGCCTGGACCACGGAGGAGAGGCGCGCCGCGGCCACCTGCGGCGTGTTGCCGCCCAGGTAGCGCCCCGCCGCGATCCGTTCCGCCGCCGCGGCGCTCTGCGACAGGGTGCGCAGCGTGTCGCGGCTGGCGGCCAGCCCGCGGAAGCGCGCCACCCGCTCCGCCTGCAGCGCCGCCCCGCTCTCGCCGTCGCCGCCGCCGAAAAGGCGCGGACCGATGCCGATCAGGAGGATCAGGACCGCCGCCACCGCGCCGCCAATGACGACCCGCTTCTCGCGCGGCGTCACGGGGCCACCTGCATGCGGATGGCGAAGTTCTCCAGCTCCACGGAGCCGATCGTGCGGCGCGTGACCGGCTCCACCGACTCCACGCCGGAGAAGCGGGGCGACTGCTCCAGGAGCGGGACGATGGCGGAGGCGCGCCCCGCGTAGCCGCGGATCTCCACCGTCTGCTTCTCCGCGTCGGCCTGGAACTCCGTGAGGTACGCGCCGGGCGGAAGGCGCCGCCCAAGCTCCTCCAGCGCATCCAGCCAGCGGGGGCGCGACGCGTCCAGGGAGTCGGTGAAGCGCACCGTGGCCGTGGAGCGGCGCACCCGCTCCAGCAACTCGGCGGCGGCATCGGCGCGTGGGGCGAGCGCGGCGGCCTCGGCCTCCAGAGCCTTTGCCCGGCGCGACTCGCGCCAGGGGCCGGCGCCCAGGAAGAGGAGGAAGGCGAGCGCCGCCGCCCCCGCCCACGCCATGGTGCGCCGCCGCCCCGCCGCGCTCAGCCGCTCGCGGTGCGATGCAGGAAGCAGCCCGCCCGCGGGCGCCAGCGCCGCCCCGATGGCCGCCGCGAACTCCGCGGGGACCCCCGGCGCCAGCTCCCCGCACGCCTCGGCGACGGTGCCGGGGAGCCGCGCCTCGATGGCCGCCGCGAGGCGTGATGCGAGCCACTCCTCCTCCGCGGGGTCCACGCCGATCAGCACGCGCGGCAGCACTCCGCCCTGCTGCACGGCGCTGGCGAGCGCATCCGCCACCGCCTCCGGCTCCGCGCCCAGCAGCCGCGCGTGGCCCAGCAGCGTGCCGCCGCGCGCCACCGAGACCTCCCACCACCCGCCCGTGTGCGTGACGGTGGCGAAGACGCCGCGTCCCAGAGCGGGCTGGAGGGCGGCCCACGCGCGCACCGCGGCGCGCGCCTGCGGCTCCACCGCCACCACGCGCCCGAGCGTCTCCTCCACACGCCCGACCAGCGCCTCCACCGCGTCCGCGCGCGCCGCAGCCACCGGCCCGTCGGAGGACGCATCGGCCAGCACCGCCTCGCCGCGCACGGGGAAGTAGCGCTCGGCCTCCATCTCCACGAGCCGCGTGCGGTCCGCGGGCGGCAGCGGCGGCAGCGCCAGCAGCTTGAGCCATGCATCGCGCGGCGACAGCGCGACGCCCACTTCCGCGCGGCGCCCCGGCGCGAGCACCTCGGCGGCGTCGCGGATCGCATCGTCCAGCGTGCGCGCTCCGGCGACGTGCGTGCGGTGCACCCCGCGCACGCGCACCCGGCTGCCGATGCGCTCCACCAGCGCCGTCCGCAGCTCCCCCTCCGCCACCGCGACCCCCACGCGGCGGATCATCGCGGCCTCGCCAAAAAGCGCCTCATACAGAGACACAGAGGAAACGACAAGGAAGAGGAGGGCGACACGGTGCTCGTCTGTGTCCTTTCTTTACCCTCTGTGTCTCTGTGTGAGATTGCTGTTGCTGTTTTCACTGGTCCGCCTCCTCGCGCTCCAGGCGGCGGAGGGCGGCGCCTTCCACGGCGTAGAGGGTGCGGATCGTGTGCGTCGACTCGCCCTCGGAGGCGCGGCCGGCGCTCCAGACCTCCAGGACCTCCGGGTGCGTCGCGATCACGTTGATGGCGCGTGCGCCGGTGCCCGCGTCGAAGAGCCCGCGGAGCGTCTGGTCCGCGGTGATCTCGGCGGCGGAGAGGAAGGGCCCCTGTGCCCGGCGCCGGAAGACCAGCGCCGTCGCCATCTCGCGCGAGAAGCCGGGGATGGCGGCGAGAACCGGGACCGGCGCGGCGTTCACGTTGATGCGCAGGTCGCGCGAGGGGAGCACCACCAGGAACGGCTCCACCCGCTCAAGGATCTCCGGCGTCATCCCCCGCACCCGCAGCAGCTCGCGAATCGACAGCAGGAGCCCGTTGCGCACTCGCTCGTCCCGGCGCGCGTAGAACGCCTGCTCGGCGCCGTTGGCGCGGGCCAGGTCGTCTTCGTCGCGCCAGTCCAGCAGCGATTCGACGAAGATGGCGAGCTCCCGCTCGTCCAGGATCCACTGCCTGAAGAAGTTGCGCAGCTCCGGCTCATCGGCGGCGTTGAGGTTCAGGCGCGTGCTCACGTCGTGCACGCGGAGCGCGTACTCCGCGCCGTTGGGAAGGCGCCGGTCGCCGCCGCGCGCCACCAGCGAGTCCAGCGAGTTGAAGGTCTCCAGCGCCGCGCGGGCACGGGCCCGCAGCTCGCGCATCCCCGGGTCTTCCTCGCCGCCCAGCGACGCGGCGCCGATGTTGGCGGGGGTGCGGGTGATCAGCTCCACGAGCACGGAGTCCAGCCGCGTCTCGGCCTCGGCGATCCCCGCCTCGGCGGACCAGCGGGCGGCTGCGCGCCGGTCCTGCGTCCCCACCATCCACAGGTGGCGGCGGGCGGTGAGCGCCACCGCCGTCCCCAGCGAGGCGAGGAGGAGGAGCGCCCAGAGCGCCGCCACCAGCGCGATCCCCCGCCGGTCCCTCACGGCACCCGCACGCGCAGGGGGAGCGCCGCCAGCGGCGAGACGCCGGGCTCCGCGTCGCCGCCGGTGAAGCGGAACTCGATGGCGGCGGGGGCGCGGGTGGCGTCCGGCCACGCATCCTGCCACTCGCCGCCGGCCTCCAGCATCCTGATCCCCATCCCCGTGACGTCCGGCAGGAGGGTGAGCGTCTCCTCCACCGCGCCGCCCTGGACGGTGCGGAGGACGCGCGCCACCACGCCGCTCTCGGGAGTGGCGGGGTCGGCGTCCACCAGGAGCTGCACGGCCTTGAGGTCGCTCTCCCACCCGAACACCGCGCCGCCGTGGGTGGAGAAGACGACGCGGTCTATGGGGCGCTCGCGGGAGCCGCCCGGCGTCAGGATCACCAGGTCGCCGCGCCCGGCACGCTCCACCGCCAGGCCGCGCACCGCCTCGCGCAGGAACTCGCGCGTGACGCGGGCGCGATGCTCCTCCCCCACGGCGCGCGTCTGGCGCTCGCCGGTGTCCACCGCGGCGCGCACGCTTCCGGCCACCAGCGCCATGGCCAGCCCGGCCAGCGCCAGGGCGATGACCACCTCGATGAGCGTGAACCCCGCGCGCCCCTTCATCGGCGGCGCAGGGTGGCGAGGTGCACCGAGTCGCCGTTCCCCAGCACCGACACCTCCACCGACATCGTCCCGTCCAGCGGCCCCGGCCCCACGCGCGTGCGCCAGCGGAAGTCGTCGTGCGGCGGCGGAAAGCTCCCCTCGTCGCGCCCGCGGGAGTCTGCGGGGCGCAGCAGGGTCTCCTCCATGCGCGACTCCGCCAGCTCCGTGGCCAGCAGGCGGGTGCTGGCGCGCGCGGTCACCGAGGTGCCGGTCGCGAGGATGCCGAGCGCGGCCACCACCCCGGTCCCCAGGATGGCGAGCGCGACGATCACTTCCAGGAGGGTGAACCCGGCGCGCGAGTGCGCGTGGGTGTGCCAGGGAAAGCGTTTCACGCGTACACAGTAAAGCCGGTGGGGTGGATAGACAATGCGCCGGGGGCGGAAACCCCCGGCGCATGGTTAGTCCTGAGTGCTAAGTGCTAAGTGCTGAACGGCAGTGCGTGAGTGCGCTGTTGACTCAGCACTCAGCACTTAGGACTTGGCACTTCCCTTACTGGAAGAACTGCGCATGGTAGCGGGCGATCGCCACGGCAGCCTCGCCGCGCTTCACCACGTTCGTCGGCCGGAAGTAGAACTTCAGCTTCGGCGTCAGGTCGAACGGTCCCTGCTCGATCTCCGCGTACACGTTCAGCATGTTGGAGTTGATCGCCGTGTGCACGTAGCCGCGCAGGCTGGCGGGGATCTGGTCCTGGTCCGCGATCACGTACGTCTGGCCGTTGTACGTGTAGGTCACGTCGCCCGTGTGGGCGAGCGCCGCCGCGTCGCCGCCTACGCCCCGCACCAGCATCCGCGCCAGGCCGCCGCGCTGCACCTTGGCGGTCGGGGAGAAGAGGCCGCCCGAGCCGTCCATGATGCCGGCGTAGCGGTGCTCACGGTCGCGCATCGCCGCGCCGCGCGCCGCCACCGCCTCCGCAAAGGGCTTGTCCGCCGCGGACACGTCGCTGAAGGTGCTGGCGCCGTTCAGCGGCAGGTTCTGGCGGATCGTGCCGAACTGCGTGAAGCCGCGGGCCAGGTCGATGCGGGTGAGCTCCGCGTCCGGGCAGAACGAGCCGGGCGCGCACAGCCCCAGGTAGCCGTTCGCCAGCGCCACTTCGATGGCGCCCTGCGCCGCGTGCCCCTGCACGTCCGCGATGACCGGCGGCGTGATGAAGGTCAGGATCTCCGTCTCGTGCACCTTGTCCGGCAGGGTGGCGAAGTTGCCCGCCTCGTTGCCCAGCGGGGTGAGCGCCTTGACCTCGGCCGTCCAGGTCCCCGGCGTCGGGTTGTTCACCACGATCACCAGCCGCGTGGTGCCGTTCTCCGCGAAGTACAGGTCGAATGCGTTGTAGCGGTTGCCGTTCGGGTCGTACACGTCGAAGAGCAGCGGGTTGCCCACCGTGCCGTACGCCGGCACGTTCACGCCCTGGAACTCGATCTTGGCCTCCAGGATGCTCGCGCCCGGCGCCACCTGGAAGGCGTGCTTGTACGCGCCCGGCAGCGAGGCCGGCGTGTAGTCGAACGTCTTGTCGTAGAGCACGTCCTCGCGAACCGTGGCCGGCACCGTCTCCACCGTCAGCGTCTTGCCGAAGGGGGTGGCCAGGGCGAACGACTTCTGCACCGCGGCGTAGGCGTTCACGTAGCCCGCACCCACCTCGAACGCGCGGAAGCCCGGCATCTTGGTGGCCGTCTCGCGCATGATCTGCTTCACCTGGTCCGGCGTGAGCAGCGGGTTGGCCTCCAGCATCAGCCCCGCGATCCCCGCCACGTGCGGCGAGGCCATCGAGGTGCCGTCCATGATGGTGTAGAACGGGTTGGTCTCGTCCGGCCCGAGCGCGCCCAGCACGCCGGTGGGGGCGTACGCCGAGTAGATGCCGACGCCCGGCGCCGTGATCGACGGCTCGTCGAGCCAGGTGATGACCTCACCGCTCTGCGACGTCACCGTGCGGGCGCCGCCGGTGCGGCCGCGCGAGGAGAAGTCGGCCAGCGTCGCCGCCTTGGTGCCCGCCGCCACCGAGATCACCCAGGGGGCCTTGGCGTAGGGATTGTGCGTGTCCGGAGCCGAGCCCGAGTTGCCCGCCGCGAAGGCGACCACGATGTTGCGCTCGTTCGCCAGGCGCGACGCCACGTTGATCGGGTCGTCCGGGTCGAAGTCGCCGCTGGAGCCCCACGAGTTGTTGATGACG
>DASVQP010000023.1 GCA_036389135.1 Longimicrobium sp. | reverse complement strand
CCATATACTACCCGAGCAGCGCCGGGTGCCGATCAGCCGCTGTCGTCGGGGGGCGCTCGCCACCCGTGTATACGATAGCGATCAGCAGATTCGACCGCAGCGGATTCAGCCCTCACTACCCACTCAGAATAGCGAGGAGCCGAAAAAAGCCTCACACAGAGGCCACGGAGGGGAACTGAAAGCCGCGGAGAAGCCCCTCTCGCGGTTCTTGTAGTTCCCTCTGTGTCTCTGTGTGAGGCTGTTGTTGCTCAGGGCCGCGGGATGAGCACGATGTCGCGGTCCGCGCGGGCGGCGGCGGCGAAGAGGCCAAGGCCGGTGGTGATCCCCACCCGCGCCTCGCGGGCGGATACCGCGTTCCCGCTGGTCTTGTCGAGATAGCGCACGTACGCGCTGTCGAACGCGGTCACGCGGAGCCGCACGCGGACCGAATCCGGGCGGAAGGGGCGGTCGCCGGTGCCGTTCGGGTTGGTGCGCTCCACGCACGTCGCAAGGTACACGTGGGTGCGCACCACGCCCTCGGCATCGACCTCGAGCTGCTCGCCGCGCGGGTAGTCCACGAAGCAGAGGGCGTTCGACACCTCGCTCCCACCCCGGAAGGCGGCGAGCCGCAGGAAGTCCACGTTCACGGTCGCCCCCTCCGTGCCGCTCACACGAACGGCGATGGTCTCCGCGCTCTCGTTCGGCGGGCGCACGTGGAGCCGCGCGCTGGGCTGCGGGTCGTGGATGGAGACCGCGGCGCGCGCGGTCGCCTGGCCCTCGATGGTGCCGCCGCCCGGCAGCCCCACCCGCAACGTGTACGCCGTACCCGGCCGCACACCGCCGGAAACGATGGCGGTGTAGCACCCCGCCGGCTGCAGCTGCTCGTTAGGCTGGCGGCCGCTGAAGCCGGGGCCGGAATAGCAGGACGCGGACTCGGTGAGCCGCACCTCGCCCGCCCCGGCGGCGAGCCGCACGTCCGCGCCGATGATGGGGCGAACGCTGACGTTCTCGCCGGTGGCGGGGTTGGAGCCGGTGCCCACGCGGATCAGCAGCACCTGCACCGTGTCCGAGCCCGTCACCAGCAGGGCGTGGGCGATCGCGTTCTCTCCCAGTGCCTCAATGGGGCTGGGGTCGCGCAGGAACGAGCACCCGGCCGCCGCCAGCACGAGGGCGGCCGTCGCGATTCGCTTCATCAGAACTTCCATTCGAATCCGATGGTCGGGAGGATGGGGAGCTGGGGAGCGTATTCGATCTGCGGTCCGGCCTCGCCGTAGAGCTGCGGAAGCCCGGCCAGCACGTTGGGCGTGTTGAGCACGTTCACGATCTGGAGGAACGGGGTCACCGACGTCTTGCGCCCGAAGAAACGCGGCTCGAAGCTGCGCCGCACCCCCACGTCCAGGCGGAAGTAGCCCGGCAGGCGACCGCTGTTGTGATCGTCCAGCAGCACCGTGGCGCCCGAGCTCACGAAGTGCCCGCTGAGCGGATCGTAGCGCGCCGAGTAGCCGTAGCCGGCCGGCGGGGTGTACGGCTGCCCCGACGCCAGCGCCAGCCGCGCGTTCACCTCGCCGCGCCGTCCCCAGGGGAGGAGGGCCACGGCGTCCAGCGTGTGCCGGCGCTCGAATCGCGGGGTGTACTCCTCGCCCTCCACCTCCATGCGCACGCCGTTCAGGGCGTAGGCCAGCGAGTACAGCGCCCGGCCGCGCGCGTGGCGGGCCAGCAGCTCCACGCCGCGCGCGTTCCCGGTCCCCGCCAGGAAGCCCTCGTTCACGATGATCGGCGCCTCGGTGATGTCGCCGGGAACCTGCGGGAGCGGGACGTTGTCGAGACGCTTGGCGAAGGCGTCGAGCCGCACCGAGGTGGTGCCGCGCACCCACTCCGCGCCGCCCACCACGTCGGTGGCGGTGGAGAGGCCGGTGCTCGTGGGGACGGCGGCGAGGAAGTCGTACGCCATCACCGAAGCGCCCAGCGACTCCTCGCTGCGCAGCGAGTGGATCACCTGCGCCGAGCGCCCGCCGCCCAGGGTGAGCGTCAGCGACGGCGTGAGCGTGTACTGCGCGCCGATGCGGGGGAGGATCTCGGTGCCGCGCTCCCCCGCGGCCAGCACGCGCACGCCGCCCCGCACCCGCAGCAGCGGGGTCGGCTGCCACTCGTCCTCCACGTACGCCGCGATCGTGACCGGCGTGTCCTCGCGGCGAAAGGAGCCGGTGAAGAAGGGGCCGGCGCCGTTCTGATGTTCCGCCACGTCGTGGAAGAAGCGGTACCCATCCCACTGCACGCCGCCGCGCACTTGGTGACTGAGCGCGTGCCAGGTGAGGTCCGCGCCGGCCATCACGTCGCGCATACGCATGCGCGCGCCCAGGACCTTTGCGAGCGTGTCCGGCTGCCCCTCGCCCGCGTAGCGCGCCTCGGCCACGTTGAAGTCGCCGTGGAAGGTGCTGACGGCGCCGCGCAGCTCGGCCACCAGGTTGGGGGCCAGCGGACGCCGGAAGCGGAGCGAGCCCACCCGCGAGCCCCACCCGAAGTTGATGTCGTCGCGCGGCCCGGGACGCGGCGTGACCTCCGGATCCGGACGCTCCCGCGGCATGCCGAGCCCCTCCTCGTCCACGTACGCGGCCACGGAGAGGCGGCCCAGCGTCCCCACGTCGTGCGTCAGCTTGAGGTGCCCGTCGGTGAAGGCGTAGGGGAGGGTCGCGTCGATGAGCCCCAGCCCGTACGCCGCCTTCGTGAACAGGTCCAGGTAGGTGCGGCGGGCGGATACCAGGTAGCTGCCGCGCCCGCCGGGGAGCGGCCCTTCCACGCCGGCGCGGCTGGAGATCAGCGAGGTGCCGCCGAAGCCGCGCACCCGGTCGCGCCCGCCGTCGCGCGTCTGGATGTCGATGATGCCGGAGAGGCGGTCGCCCACGCGCGCCGGAAAGGCGCCGGGGAGCACGTCCACCGCCGCCACCGCGTCCGGGTCGATGGCGCCGAAGAGCCCGCCCAGGTGGTACGGGTTGAAGAGCGGCGTGCCGTCCAGCATCACCAGCGTCTGGTCTGGCGAGCCGCCGCGCACGTACAGCGCGCTGCTGAAGTCGCTCGCCGCCGCCACGGACGGCAGGAGCTGCACGGTGCGCAGGACGTCCGCCTCCGCCAGCGCCGGCGCGGCGTCGATCTCGCGCGCCTCGATGCGGGTGGCGCCGGGACCGGCGGTCGACGCGGCGCGGCTCTCCTGCCGGCCGCGCGCCTCGATCCCCGGCAGCGCGATGGCCGCCGCGCGCAGCCCGATCGACACTTCCAGCGTGCCGGTGGCGGGGACGACGAGCGTCGTGTCCTTGGGCTGGTAGCCGGCGGCGGTGATCGTCACCCGCCAGCTTCCCTGCGGAACGTCGGGTACCACGAAGAGGCCGCGCTCGTCGGTGCGCGCGGAGCGGCGCGGCTCCACCAGCCGCACGGTCGCGTAGGCGACGGGCTCGCGCGATCCTTCGGCGTGCACGGTGCCGCGCACGGTGGCCGTGGGGAGGAGCGCGGCGATGATGGCTGCGAGTATCACTTCAACATTCCGGTTGAAATCGCCAAAAAGGAGCGCGGGACGGAGGTGAGCCCGCCCCGGCGCCGTTGCTGCACCCCGTCAATGCGCGATGTCCTGGTTTATGACAGCCGGGCTGGCGTCAGAGGGTACACGGGCGGCGCATTGTTGGTCCGTGGGGCGCTTCTCGCGTTCCTGCGCCGATGGTACCCACCTGTGGTTCAGATGACTGCTGGAAAGTGGTTAATCTGTAGGCTAGGAAGTGGTGGATCTGTAGGGCGGCCAAAGCTTTTTTGCCCGCAAGCGTAGGTAACACAACGACTTGCACGTTGAGCATCCTGTCATGTGCTTCTCCGTCCCCGCCTCGTCTCCAATCTCCGGCGCGGAGCGAAGGATCTACTGCGCGTGACGAGGGGTTCGCCGTTATCTGCGGTCCTCTTCCCTGGCCGGCTAGACCTTCGGTCGCCGCAGGAGTACGGCGTGTAACGCAGACCTCGATTGGGCGGGCTCCCTCAGGATGACAAAGGGTGGGGGCGTACCTCCGCGCCTCGCGGCTGCGCCTCTGGCCTTGTCACACGCGGGGGGCGCGGCTACCTTTGCGCCCACATATATCGCGAGGGGGCCTTTCGGAAGCCGGTGTGAATCCGGCGCGGCCCCGCCACTGTGAGAGGCCCGGCGGAGGTTCGCCGGTCCGGCCCGCTCAACAGCCACTGGGGGAGGATTCCCGGGAAGGCGAGCGCGGCTGCCTCGAAGCCAGGAGACCGGCCCCTTCGCGCCCGCACGCACACCCCCTCGCGGGAGGGGAGCGGGGTTCGCACCGGGCCGGTGCGCTCCCCCCGGAGCGCGCGATGCAGGAAGCCCTTCGCAACCCCGTCTCTTTCCGCCCGAGGAAAGGACGGGCTTTTTGTTGTCCATCGCGCCACGCCTCCGCCGCGCCGCCCTCGCGGCCGTGCTCGCCCTCGCCGGCGGGTGCGGGCGGGCCGACGTGCGCGCGGACGCCGCGGCCGAGGGCGCCATCACCCTGACGGACGACGCGGGGCGCACGGTCACGCTCCCGCGCCCCGCCCGGCGCGTGGTGTCGCTCGTCCCCAGCGCGAACCAGACGCTGGTGGGGCTCGGCGCGGCCGGCCAGCTCGTGGGGCGCACCGACTTCGACCGGGGCCCGGCGCTGGACTCGCTCCCCTCCGTGGGTGGCGGGCTGGACCCGAACCTGGAGAAGCTCGCCTCCCTCCGCCCCGACCTCGTGATCGGCTGGGAGACGCACAAGCCGCAGCTGCGGGAGCGGCTCGCCGAGCTGGGGATCCCCGTCTTCGCCGTGAAGACGGAGGACACCACCGACGTCTTCCGCATCATCCGCAACCTGGGGCGGCTCACCGGCCGCGCCCCCACCGCCGACTCGCTGGCCACCCGCCTGCGCGGCGAGATCGAGGCGGTGCGGGCCTCGGTCCAGGGGCTGCCGCGCCCGTCCGTCCTCTTCGTGGTGTGGAACGATCCGCCCATGACGGCGGGCCCCGGCACGTTCGTCATGCAGCTGATCGGCGTGGCCGGGGGGAAGCCCGTCTTCCCCGAGGTCACGGAGCTGTGGCCCACCGTGTCGATGGAGGAGATCGTACGCCGCCAGCCCGAGGTGGTCGTCGTCCCCGTGGGCGAGAGCGGGACGCCGCGCTTCGACGCGCGCTCGCCCGGCTGGCGCGAGCTGAAGGCGATGCGGGGGCGCGGCCCCGTCCTGGTCCCCGCGGAGCTGGTGAACCTCCCGGGGCCCGGCGTCGGCGAGACGGCGCGGCGGCTTCGCGACGCGCTCCACCCCGGGCGGGCCGGCCGGTGAAGCCCGTGCTCCGCCTCGCGCTGCTGGCCGCGGCCGTCGCCGGCGCGCTCCTGCTGGGGGTGCGCATGGGCGCCGTGCCGCTGAGCGTGCGCGAAGTCGTCGCCGGGATACGAGGGGATGGCGATCCCACGACGATCGCCATCGTGCGGCGGCTGCGGCTGCCGCGCGCGCTGCTGGCCGCGTTGGTGGGCGGATCGCTGGCGGCGAGCGGCGCCACCTTCCAGGCGCTCCTGCGCAATCCGCTGGCGGAGCCGTACATCCTGGGCGTCTCCGGCGGGGCCGCGGTGGGCGCGGTTGGGGCCATCGTTCTCACCGGCGCCCCGGCGTCCGGCGCGATGGTGGCGCTCTCCGCGTTCGCGGGGGCGATCCTGGCGATCCTCCTCGTCTTCCGCGTGGCCGCGTCGGTGGGGAAAGCGCTCGACACCCGAGTACTCCTCCTGGCGGGCGTGGTGGTGGGCGCCTTCTTCAACGCCTGCATCCTCCTGGCGCTCACCTTCGCGGACACGGAGAGCTTCCGCTCCGCCATGTTCTGGATGATGGGGAGCTTCAGCGGAGCCACCTGGCGCGGCATCGGGACGATGGCTGGCGCGATGGTGCCGGCCCTTCTGCTCCTCTTTGCCCTGGCGCGCCCGCTGAACCTGTTCGCGGTCGGGGAGGAGACGGCGGCGTTCCTGGGCGTGCGTACGGAGCGCACCAAGCTGCTGGCGTACGGCACGGCATCGCTGCTGACGGCGGCGGCGGTGGCGGTCAGCGGGGTGATCGGCTTCGTGGGCCTCGTGGTCCCGCACGTGGTGCGCATGCTCTGGGGTGGCGACCACCGCTTCCTCCTCCCCGCGTCCGTGCTGCTCGGCGCCACCTTCGCGATCCTCGCGGACACGCTGGCCCGCACCGCCGCCGCGCCCACCGAGCTCCCCATCGGCGTGGTGACGGCGTTCGTGGGCGTCCCCTTCTTCGTGTACCTGCTGCGGCGGAGGATGGCGTGAGCGGGTGGCGCTGCGATGGCGTCACCTTCCGCTACCCCGAGGCGGATGTGAATGCGCTGGAAGGCGTGTCGATGGAGGCACCCGCCGGCGGATGCACCGCCGTGCTCGGCCCCAACGGATCGGGGAAGAGCACTCTCCTGCGCGTCCTGCTCGGCACCCTCGCGCCCAGCGCGGGCACGGCGGAGTTCGACGACCGTCCGCTGGCCGCGTGGAGCCGTCCCGAGCTGGCGCGCGCCGTGGGCGTGGTGCCGCAGGGCGAGGAGGCCGCCTTCCCCATCTCCGTGCGCGAGCTGGTGGCGATGGGCCGCTATCCGCACCTGGGCCCCTGGCGCCGCGAGGGCGCCGCGGACCGCCGCACCGTGGAGGAGGCGATGCGCCGCTGCGACGTGGCCGACCTCGGCGCGCGCCCGGTCGCGAACCTTTCCGGCGGCGAGCGGCAGCGGACGCGGGTGGCGCGGGCGCTGGCGCAGGAGCCGCGCGCACTCGCCCTGGACGAGCCCACCGCCGCGCTCGACGTCAGCCACGAGATGGCGATCTGGGAGCTTCTCCGCGAGCTGGCGCGCGCGGGGACGACGGTGCTGGTCGTGACCCACAACCTGAACCTCGCCGCGCGCTACGCCGACCGCCTCGTCCTGCTGCACCGCGGACGCGTGGCCGCCGCGGGCACCCCGGCGCAGGTGCTGACGCGCGACACCGTCGAGCGCGTGTACGGCTGGCCCGTGCGCGTCGTTGCGCATCCCGGCCCCGGCCCGGACGCGGGCGCCCCCCAGATCGTCCCCCTCGCCGGCGAGACGTGCGCCACCATGCAGGTGCGCGCGGAGGATGGACATGCGGCGTAGGATATGGGTTGGTGCCAGTGCCCTGGCGACTGAAGTCGCGGCAACAACGGCACAAAGTCCGCCTTCGCGGACTCGGGGGCGGGATTCGCGCGTGTGGCGGGATGCCGGCGCGGACAGGAGCCCGCTCCACGAGCGAATAGATTCGCCGCTGGAACCACGCGAAGTCCGCCTTCGCGGACTGGCTGCGGCGCGCGAGACGGCTTCAGCCGTCTTCCCGTGGTTCCAGCCGGGGGATTCATCCCCCGGTGACCCGGCGCCGGACCTCGTGGCCCCGTGGGATACATCGCCGGATGATGCGTCGCGGGGGGGTGCGTCGCCGAATGGTGGATCGCCGAATGGTACTTCGCGGCGGGAAGGATCGGCTGGCGATGCATCGTCGACCGATGCATCGCGGATGGATGTATCGGTATGTGATTTAGAGCCCGCGCCCGCCTCCAGCACCAACCCCGCCCCCGCAACCTGCGAAGGCAGGTTTCCCGCGGTTGTTGCAGCGGTTTCAACCGCCGGCCGCCCAATCGCCGCGCTCCTCGCCCTCCTCCTGCTCCTCCTCTCCTCCCCCGCCGCCGCGCAGTATCCGGCGGAGGTGCGCGGGCGCGTGACGGAGCGCGGGACCGGCGCCGCGGTCCCTGGCGCACGCGTGGAGGCCGAGGGCGCCGCCGCCGTCGCCGGGCCGGACGGGGCGTTCCTGCTGCGCGGCGTTTCGCCGGGGACGCGGGAGGTGAGGGTGACGGCGCTCGGGCACAGGGAGGGGCGGTTCAGCGTGGAAGCGGCCAACGGGCGCACCGTCACGCTCCTCGTGGTTCTCGATGCATCCGCCATCGCGCTGGAGGCGATCCGGGTGCGGGCGGCGCGTGACCCGGCGGGGGCAACGGTGCTGGACCGCGCGGCCATCGAGGCGTCCGGCGCGCACGAGCTGGGGGAGGTGCTCCGCGACCAGGCGGGGGTGGTCGTCACGGGGCAGGGCGGGCCGGGGTCGCCCACGCGCGTCTCCATCCGCGGGAGCAGCGCGAACGCGGTGCTCGTGCTCGTCGATGGCGTGCCGCTCAACTCCCCCCTCACCGGCGATGCGGATCTTTCCACCGTCCCGCTGGAGGCGGTGGAGCGCGTGACGGTGCTGCGCGGGGCGCAATCGGCGCGCTACGGGGCGCGGGCGCTGGCAGGCGTGGTGGCGGTGGAGACGAGGCGCCCGCGCGGCACCGAGCTTTCCGCGCGCGCGGCGGCGGGGAGCTGGGGCGAGCGGCGCGGCGCCCTGTCGGCCGGCGGGCGGCGCGGCGCGGGGGCGACGGCGCTCTCCGGCTTCGCGTCGGTGGAGGGGCAGCGCTCGGAGGGCGACTTCCGCTACCTCGTTCCCGACTTCCGCGGCGGCGGGACGGCGGTGCGGCGCAACGCGGACGCCGGATCGCTGTCGATGCTCGCCAGCGGGCGTGCGGAGCGGGCGGGCGGCGAGGTGGGGGTGCGGGTGGACGGCTTCACCACGCGGCGGGGGATGCCGGGCGGGATCGCGCAGCCGGAGCTCGGCGCGCGGCAGGAGCAGGACCGCGCGGGCGCCGCGCTCTCCGCCCGCCTCCCGGCCGCGGGCGTGGAGTGGCGGATGGAGGTCGACGCGCAGCTTCAGCACGCCCGCTTCCGCGATCCCGAGCCCAACGTCGGCGGCGCGTACGACGACGAGGTTCGCGCCCGGGCGGCCGGCGCCGCCATCTCCGCGCGCGCCGGGCGGGGATCGCTGGACGTGGTCGGCGGGGCGGAGGCGCGCAGGCCGGGGATCACCACCTCCCTGCTCGCGGAGGACGCCCCCGACGACCAGACGCTCGGCGCCGTGTGGCTGCAGGGGCGCTGGGGACGCGCGGTGGGCGCGGGGTGGACGCTCGACCTCCTCCCCGCCGCGCGCGCGGACTGGAGAACGCGGGTGCGCGGCGCCACCCTCTCGCCGCGCATGGGCGCATCGGCGACACGGGGACCTCTGGCGGCGCGCGTCTCGATCGGGAACGCCTTTTCGCCGCCCACCCTCGCCGACCAGTTCTTCCACGAGGGGGTGCTGGTGAAGCCGAACCCCGACCTCCGCCCCGAGCGCGTGCGCGGTGAGGTGGAGGGTGCGCTGGAGCTGCGCGATGCCGCCATCGGCGCCCTCCGCGCGGATGCCGAGCTCGCCGCCTACCGCGCGGACGTGGACGGAATGGTGCTCTGGTTCCCGGACCACCGCTTCCAGTGGAGCCCGCGCAACTTCGACGTGCGCCGCGCCGGCGCCGACCTCCAGGCCCGCGTGCGCTTCCCGTGGGCAGAGGCGGAGCTGCGCGGCACCGCGTCGCGCGCGGCGGTGGAGTACACGGGCGCGGTGCTGCGCGGGCAGGTGGCCTTCCGCCCGCGCCACACGGCGAGCGCGGCGGTGGCGGCGCGCCTCCCCGGCCGCCTCAGGGCCGAGCTGCAGGGGAGGTGGGTGGGCGAGCGCCGCTCCGTGGCGGGCGACACGCTCAACCTGCTGGAGCCCTACGCGATGGCCGACCTGCGCCTCGCCCGCCCCTTCGCGCTGGGCGCGTGGGCGGGCGAGGGCACCTTCGCCATCGAGAACCTGGCCGACGTCCACGCGGCCATGCTCGTGGACTATCCGTATCCGGGCCGTGCCTGGACGCTGGGCGTGCGCCTGCGCAGGGGCGCGCCTCACACAACATCATCCTCAGGATCGACAGACCGATGAACCACAGCATCATCCTGCGCCGCTTCAGCGTCGTCGCCGCCGCCGCCCTGATCGCCGCGTGCGATGGCGACTCCACGGGGAACGAGCAGCCCTTCATCCTGGACGGCGACGAGCCGGTGGCCATCGTGGTCAACTCGCTCGGCAGCTCGCTGACCCTGGCCCGCCGCGGCGACACGGCCCAGGTGCGCCAGATCCCGTTCGGCGCATCGGCGGCGGTGACGCCAACGGGGCTCTCGGTGCAGGGGCGCCGCGCCGCCGTGCCGCTGGGGAACGCGGCCAGCGTGGCGGTGGTGGACCTGGAGGCGCTGCGCGTCACGCGCTTCTTCCTCTTCCCCAAGGGCAACGCCACCGGCTCCGCCTTCGCGGACGACACCACCCTGCTGGCCGCCAACTTCATCGACGACTACGTGGGCCGCGCCACGCTGGGGCAGGCGAGCGACAGCATCCGGCAGACGGTGAGCGTGGCGCCCGCGCCCACCGCCATCGTGATCGCCGCGGGACGGGCGGCGGTCATTTCCAGCAACCTGGACGCGAACTACGCCCCGGCCGGCAACGGCGTGGTCACCTTCCTCGATCCGCGCACCCTCCAGGTGCAGGGCGTGGTGCAGACGGGCGGGATCAACTCCACCGACGCCGCGATGGGTCCGGACGGGCTCCTCTACGTGCTGAACACGGGCAACTACGTCTCCGACGCCAGCGTCACCATCGTCAACCCGCAGTCGATGCGGGCGGAGTCCACGGTGGGCGGCTTCGGCGCCGGGGCGCAGAGCATCCACGTGGACCCGGCGGGGCTGGCGTACGTCTCCGGCTACGGCTTCGGGACGGTGGTGTGGAGCACGCGCACCCGTACGTTCGTGCGCGGCCTGGACAACCCGGTGTGCGCGAAGCTGGCGAGCGGCGCGTGCCGCGGCGCGTTCGATGCGACGACGGATGTGCAAGGAAATCTCTACCAGGCGTTCTTCGGGAGCCCGGCGGAGAATCTTGCCCCGCGGGTCTTCGTGTACCGCCCCGGCGACTTCGCCCTCGCCGACAGCATCTCGTCGGTGAACGGCCCCAGCGCCGTCGAGGTCCGCAGCTTCTGACGGAGCCGGCCCGGAGGGGTGGATACATGTCGGAACGTGACCATAGATCGTGCCCAGCGGGGTGGATGCGCTCCTGCATCCCCCCGCGCAGTGGACGTGAACCAACCTCTCCGGGAATGCAATTCCTTCGATCCAGCAGGCGCCGCACCCTCGCCGTGCTCTTTGCGGCCATCGCCGCCGCCGCGTGCGACGGTGACCTGACGTCACCCGACGCCGGGGGGAGCCCCACCGTCGACCGCGTGGCGGTGGTGGTGAACCGCGGCGACCGGACGCTCACCGTCATCCCCTTCGCGGAGCGCGAGGCGTCGCGGACGATCTCGCTGGGCGCCGCGGGGGCTCCCGTGGACCTGGCCGTCCGCGGCGAGCTGGCCGTGGTCCCCATGGGCGAGGCGGGCGGCGTGGTGATCGTCAACCTCCGCACCGGCACGGTGGAGCGGATGGTGGCGATGGCGCGCGGCTTCGATGCCCGCCGCGCCGCCTTCATCAGCGACACCGTGGTCGTGGTGACCAACCCCTCCCGCGGCACCCTGACCCCCGTCAACCCGCTGACCGGGCGGGTGGGCTCGTCGACCACCGCGGGCGGTGAGGCGCCTGCGGAGCTGCTGCGCTTCGGCCCCCGCGTCTACGTGCTGAACGGCGCGGCGGGGGCGCGGACCAACGGGATGGTCACCGTGCTGGACACGCTGCTGCGCCCGCTGGGCTCGGCGCCGCTCTCCGGGACGAATCCGGTCGCGGCCGTCGCGCGGGGCGATGTCCTGTACGTGCTCCTGGCGGGCCAGCCGGCGCAGGGCAACGGCTCGGTCTCGGTGGTCGACGTCGGGACGATGCGCGAGAGGTCGTCCGTCGTGGGCTTCGGCGAGTCGCCCGAGAGCATGGCCTTCGATGCGCGTGGCGGCCTGTACGTCCCCGTGCGGCAGCAGGGGCTGGTGATCTTCAACCCCTATACGGGCCTTTTCGTGCGCGGTGCCGGATCGCCCCTCCCGCTGGGGGGGATGGATGATGCCGTGCGCGTGGCGTCGGACCCGGCGGGCTTCGTCTACGCGCTCCTGCCGGGAGCGTGCGAGCGGGCCGGGACGCTGGTGAGGCTCGACCCGGACGGCACCCCCGCCGCCAGCGCCCTCACCGGCATCTGCCCCACCGACGTGGAGTTCACCTCGCTCCCGCCGCGCTAGCAGCCCGACGGGGGTGGACGCCCGCATGCGTCCACCCCCATTCTGTCGGGATGCACCTCCGCTCCACACCGCTCCGCCACCTCCTGGCGCCCCGTCGCTGCTCCGCATCCCATGCGCGGCGACGTGGCACCGGCCGACCCTGCGCGCCGTCGCCTGTCCGGTGGGCCTCCCTCGCGCTCGCCCCGCCTGAAATGAGCGATCCCACGAGCTCCGCCCCCGTCGCCGGGACGCGCATCATCCGCCTGCACGACCGGCGCGCCATGGCCGCGAACATGTCGGACCTCGGCGGCAACGCGATCGCCGCCTTCGGGGTGCTGGGCGCGGTTTCGGGTGCGCTCCCGGTGACCACGGTGGCGGGCGCCATCATCGCGGCGGCCGAAGCGGCGGCCGGCATCGCGCTGCTTGTGGCGATCGTGGGCGAGCTGCGGGAGATGCGCGCCGGGGTGGACCGCGACGTGGGAAGGATCTCGTGGGTCACCCTCTTCGCCGCCGTGGTGCTGATCGCCGAGTGCGTGCAGAGCTACCACGACAAAGGCCGCGTCCCACGTCCGGTGGCGGTCAGCGCCGCAGCCACCCTGGTGCTCGCCTTCTTCATTCCGCGCCTCAAGCGGCGGCGAGCCGAGCGGCACGTGCTCCGCCTGGATCCCGAGGGCATGTTCATCCGCCCGGGCAAGTTCCGCCGCTTCTCCGCCGCCTGGGCCGAGATCGCCGCCATCCGCCGCGACGTCACCGCACTCCACATCGACCTTCGCGACGGCCGCACGCGCACCCTGCGCCTGCGCACCATCCGCAACCGCGACGAGGTCTTCGCCGCGCTTGCCGAGGCCGCGGCCGAGCGCGGCATCCCCTCCGCCCCGCCCGCACCTCTGCCGGCGGGATGAGAGCCCGCGTCTCGATCTTCACCCTCTGAAAGCGAGAGAAGAATTACCAGACTACTCGAGGAGGCGATTGCCGAGGCTGCGGCGTTGCCTGACGACATCCAGGACAGGATCGCCTCGCACCTGCTTCAGGAGATCCGGGCTGCAAAGTGGGAGACGATCCTGGCGTCGCCCGGATCCCTCGCGCTTCTGGACAACTGGGCCGCGGAGGCGCTGCGGGACCTTGAGAACGGTACGACCGAGCCGATGGAGTGCGACACGGCGTAACTTTCGTACCGATGTCCGGACGGACGACTGTGCGCGGGACGGCCGCTGCCGGCGCGCGGGAGAGGGCGGGCAGACACGCAGGTCTGCCCCTACAGATATTGTGCGGCGTGGCGGGCACCGGTGCGGCGGCGGGCACGGGCGCGATGAATCGCGCCCCTACGGACCCGGCGAAGATCCATGCAAAAACCCCCTCCCCCAGGCAGTTTTGGGGGAGGGGGATGCGTCGCTGGGCGACGCTGGGGGTGGGGGCTCAGCCGGCGGGCGGGTTCAGGCGCAGGACGTTGGCGGCCTTGAGGCCCTTGGGCTCTTGAATGACGTCGAACTCGACCGACTCGCCCTGCTCCAGCGTGCGGAAGCCCCGGCCCTGGATGGCCGAGGAGTGCACGAATACGTCGGCCCCATCGTCCCGCCGGATGTAGCCGAAGCCCTTCTCCTGCGAAAACCACATCACCGTTCCGGTCGCGCGATCCATGGGTGTGTCGCAGGGGTGAGGGGGTGTTGCGGACAGGCGATTCCGCCCCCGGGAGCATGGATCATTCCGCGTGGCACGCGCGGGAGCGTGCCCGCGAAAGGCGCGGAAACAGTGGGTTTTCAGCGCCCCGGTGGTGTGGAACGCGAGCCTCAGCTACTTGTGGCGGTACGTGATCCGCCCGCGGGTGAGGTCGTACGGCGACATGGCGAGCGTGACGCGGTCGCCCTCCAGCACGCGGATCTTGTTCTTGGACATGCGGCCGGCCGCGTAGGCCAGCACCTGGTGCCCGTTCTCCAGCTTCACGCGGTAGTTGCGGTCGGGGAGCACCTCCGTCACCACGCCTTCGACCTCGAACCCTTCCTGCTTCGCCATTCAGCCTCCAGTGGATGCGTTCGCCGGTGCCCGATACGAGCGTCGGCGCGCGGAGGCACCCCCCGCG
>DASVQP010000022.1 GCA_036389135.1 Longimicrobium sp. | reverse complement strand
CTCCGCGGCTCCGCCTCTCTCCGCTTGAGCCATTCGCTTCACAATAGTGTTCGTCAGATGACGTGTTGGGGCCGCGCTTCTAAGTGCGGTCCCTCATTGCGTCCCCTCGTGATTGACGGAGGCATGTACTGTGATGCATATTACCCCACAGTAATAACGGGAGTGCGAGAGCGTGCAACTTCCGAAGAGTAGCCGTTTGGCGGAGGTCTACCGCAGGATGGCCGAAGTACCTGATGCGGCCAGCGCGGAGGAGGTTCTGGCCCAGTTCGCCACCATCCTCGACCAGGTGGAGGATGAACTCACCTCCATCCCGTACGATCCGGAGAACTGGTTGGTAGACGGCCGCCTCTACCCGCCGCAACCCGACAGCGCGCGCCCGGTGCCCGGCTATCCGCTGGTGGTACGGTACCGCAGCCGAAAGCACAACACATTCGTCGGTATGAACGGATCGATCGAGGTGCAGGGGTTGGACGGTCGCATGCACTTCCAGAAGCGGGGCGCGGATGGCAGAAGTGTCTGGCAGCTCGATCGGGGCGACGCCGTCTGAAACCGCTGTTGGCTTTCTCCGGAGGAGGTTGCGATGAACGAGATTGAACGGCTCAGGAACCGACTCCAGGAACGGTTCCCGACCGCCTCTCTAGCGATGGACCCCGCCGAGACCCCATCCGGCAGCTGGTGGCTCGACGTGGAGCTACAAGGACATCACGTCGCCATCAAATGGCGGCCAGAGGTGGGCTTCGGCATCTCCACCCCCTCTGATGACGATTTCGACTCCGGGGCTGACGAGATCTACACGAGCGAGTCCGCGGCTTTCGATCGCTTGAGGGAGTTGCTTCGCGGGCGGCTGAGGACGATTCCTCCAAGGGAGCTTACGCTGCCCAAGCTGCGCGAGATGCGCGAGCTCTCACAGGTCGAACTCGCCGGCCGGCTTCAGGTAAGCCAGGGAGCGCTGTCCCGGATGGAGCGGCGGAGCGACATGCTGATCGGCTCCCTGCGCAGCGCGATCACCGCGATGGGCGGGGAGCTGGAGGTGCGGGCCTCATTTCCCGAGGGCGACGTCGTGCGTATCAAATTCGAAGACGGCGCATAAACTCCGCAGACCAACAGCGGGCTCACACAAAGCCACAGAGCCACAGAGAGAACAGCTAAAAAGGTTGTCCTCTGTGGCTTGCGGTCCCCTCTGTGGCCTCTGTGTGATGCTTTTGCCGTTGTTCCCTCCGCGTCTCCGCGCCTCCGCGTGAGACATGCAGATCCGCTCTTCGGGGTTGCTCCCGCACCGCATTCCGGGTAACTTCCGCCGTCTATGATTCGAAGCATGACGGGGTACGGGGAGGCCGAGCGGGAGACCGCGGCGGGTACCCTTCGGGTGGAGGTGCGGACGGTAAACCACCGTCATCTCAACGTGAACTTCCGCCTTCCGAACGCCCTCGCGCGGTGGGAAGGGGAGCTTCGCGAGTGGCTGCGCGCCCACTTCGCGCGTGGCCACGTCAACTGCTCCGTCCGCCTGGAGCCCCCCGCCGGGAGCGCCGCCGCACGCGGCCTGCGCATCGACGAGGAGCGGGTGCAGGCGTACCTGGCCCTCTTCCGCGACATGGGCACCCGGCTGGGCGTGGCGGGCGAGCCGGACCTGGCGCTGATCACCCGCTTCAACGACGTCATCGTCCGCGACGAGGGCGAGGCGGAGCAGGTGGAGGTCACGCCCGAGGATCTGCGCGCCGCGCTGGACGACGCCGCGCGCCAGAACCTGGGGATGCGCGAGGACGAGGGGCGCCGCCTGCACGACGACCTGGAAGGACGGCTCCGCGCCATCGACGCGGCGTTGCGGGTGGTGGAGGAGCGGGCGCCTGCGCGGCTGGTGGCGGAACGGGATCGACTGCGCGCCGCCATCGCGGAGCTGGCCGGCGGGGTCGCGGTGGATCCGGACCGGCTGGCGCAGGAGGTGGCGTACCTGGCCGAGCGCTGGGACGTCAACGAGGAGCTGGTGCGCTTCCGCTCGCACAACGAGCTCTTTCGCGAGCTGCTGGCGGCCGAGGCCGCGGAGGCGGTGGGGAAGCGTCTCTCCTTCCTCGTCCAGGAGATGAACCGCGAGGCGAACACGATCGGCTCCAAGGCCAACGACGCGGCGATCTCGCACCGCGTGGTCGCCATCAAGGAAGAGATCGAGCGGCTGCGCGAACAGGTGGAGAACGTCGAGTGACGGATGGGCTGGCGGGACGCACCTTTCCGCTGGTCCTGGCCGCCCCCTCCGGCGCCGGCAAGACGACCATCGCGCGGGCGCTCCGCGAACGTCGAAAAGACGTGGTGTTCTCGGTCTCGGCCACCACGCGCCCCCCGCGGCCCGGCGAGCGCGACGGCGTGGACTACCACTTCGTGGACCACGCCGAGTTCCGCCGGATGATCGAGGCGGGCGAGCTGATCGAGTGGGCCGAGGTGCACGGCAACCTGTACGGCACCCCGCTGCGCAACGTGGCCGATGCGGTCGCGAGGCGCGAGTACCTCCTCCTGGACATCGATGTCCAGGGCGCGCGGCAGATCCGCCGCAAGCTCCCGGAGGCGGTGTTCGTCTTCGTGCTGCCGCCCTCGGGGCAGGCACTCGTGGAGCGGCTGGCGGGGCGGGGAAGCGAGGACGCGGAGGTGCGCCTCCGCCGGCTCGCCAACGCGCGCGACGAGATCCGCGAGGCCGCGCACTTCGACTTCGCGGTGGTCAACGACGATCTGGGCCACGCGGTCGACGAAGTGGAGCGCATCCTGCTCGCGGAAACGCGGCGGGTGAGCCGCATCCCGGCCCTCCAGGCGGAGATCGCGCGGATGTGTGGCGACATCGAAGGGTACCTGGGCGCCGCTCGGGGGTAGCAGAGTCACACCGGACGCCGGGGCAGGTCCCCAGCGCCGTTCAGATGCAAGGGAGAGAGCAATGCGAGTCGTCACTCCGGGCCAGGCCGCCCGCCACACCGGCAGCAAGTACCTCGGCGTTCTGGTCGCCGCCAAGATGGCGCGCAACCTCAACGAGCTGCGCCGCGGCGAGATGATGGAAGACCCCACCGTGAGCGGCGGCGGCGACGAGCCGCGCGAAAAGCTCACCACCACCGCGCTGGAAGAGGTGGCGGACGGCCGGGCCGAGTTCTACCTGTCGAAGCGCCTGCGCCCCTCGGGCCAGTAATCACGTGGCCGCGCCGCGCGCACCGCGGCGCCCGTTCCGCGGGCGCCGCGTCGTCCTGGGGGTCACCGGGGGGATCGCGGCGTACAAGGCCATCGCCGTGGCGCGCGAGCTGACGCTGGGGGGCGCCGCGGTGGACGTGGTCCTGACCGGGGGCGCGCTGGAGTTCGTGCGCCCCCTCTCGTTCGAGGCGCTCACCGGGCGCCCCGTCCACACCTCGCTCTACCCGCAGGGCGATCCCAACCTCCACATCCGCCTGGCCCGCGACGCCCACGCCGTGGTGGTCGCCCCGGCCACGGCCAACTTCCTGGCGCGCGCCGCGTGTGGCATGGCCGACGACCTGCTCGCCGCCGTCCTGCTCGCGACGGAGGCGCCGGTCGTTCTCTGCCCGGCGATGAACGACCGGATGTACGCCCACCCCGCCACGCAGAGGAACCTGCGCCGCCTGGCGGAGTTCGGCTACCGGCTGGCCGGCCCCGCCGTGGGCCCGCTGGCGTGGGGCGAGGGCGAGGGTCCGGGCCGCATGATCGAGCCCGACGACATCGTCGCGCACGCAGGCCGCACGCTGGAGGGCTCAAGCTCGCTCGCCGGGCGGCGCGTGGTGGTGACGGCCGGCGGCACGCGCGAGCCGATCGACCCCGTACGCTACATCGGCAACCGCTCCTCGGGGCGGATGGGGTACGAGCTCGCCGCCGCCGCCTGGCGCCGCGGCGCCGACGTCCTCCTCGTCTCCGGTCCCTCGCCGCTCCCGGTCCCAACCGGCGTGGAGCTGCGCCGCATCGAGACCGCCGAGGAGATGCGCGCCGCCGTCGAGGCCGCCCTCCCCGGCGCCGACGCGCTGGTGATGGCGGCGGCCGTCGCGGACTTCCGCCCCGCCGAGCCCGCCGCGCACAAGCTGAAAAAGGAGGCGTCCGGAGTCCCCGAGCTGCGCCTGGAAGCGACCGCGGACGTGCTGCGCGCCACCCGCTACGCGCGCCGCGCCGGGAGCGTCGTCGTCGGCTTCGCGCTGGAGACGGCGGACGCGGTGGAGAACGGGCGCCGCAAGCTGCTGGGGAAGGCGCTCGACCTGCTGGTGGTGAACGATGCCACCGAGCCCGGCGCCGGCTTCGAGGTCGATACCAACCGCGTCGTCCTCCTCAGCCCCGACGCGCCGGACGAGGCGCTCCCGCTGATGCACAAGTCCGAGGTCGCCGACCATATCCTCGACCGGGTGGAGGGCCTCCTCGCGCGCGCCGCGGTGTCCGCGTGAGCGCCGACGCAAAGGATCTCCTCCGGCGCTACCTCACGCAGCGCCGGGATCTTGGCGACGCGGAGCTGGTGCTGGACGGCCACACGTCGGACGACGTTCGCGCCGCGCTGGCGTATGCGGAGCGCTCCTCCGCGCCCGCCGCCCGCACGGCCCCGCCGCCTCCCGGGCCGCATCCGGGCGAAGCGCCCGAGCGTCCGCTGCACCGCCGCGCCGGCGCCCCCGTGCCGGGAAGCACGCCGATGCCGCAGTCGCCCGACTCGCCGGCGCGCGGGATCGCCGCGGACGCCATCCGCATGCTTCCCACGCTGGACGCGGTGCGCGACGTGTCGCTGGGCTGCCCGCGCTGCCGCCTGGCCGAGACGCGCCACCACGTCGTCTTCGGCGAGGGGGCACAGGATGCCGACATCCTTGTGGTAGGCGAAGCGCCTGGCGAGGAGGAGGACCGCACCGGACGTCCCTTCGTGGGCAATGCGGGGAAGCTGCTGGACCTCCTGCTGGCCACGGCCGGGTTCGAGCGCGAGCGCATGTACGTCTGCAACGTGCTCAAGTGCCGCCCGCCAGGGAACCGCAATCCGCGGCCGGACGAGGTGGAGGCGTGCAGCCCGTACCTTCTGCGCCAGGTGGAGCTGGTGAAGCCGCGCGTGATAGTCGCCTTCGGAGCGTTCGCTTCGCAGACGCTGCTGGGTACCGACATCACCATCGGCAAGCTGCGCGGGCGCGATCACCGGTACCGGCCCACGCCGGAGCACGAGGGGATTCCCCTGGTGCCCACCTACCATCCCGCCGCGCTTCTCCGCAATCCGGGGTGGGTCCGCGCGGTGTGGGACGACCTCCAGCGCGTCCGCTCCGTTCTGGACGCCTGAGCCAGCATTCGAGCCGCCACACGGGCGGATTTCCATAGCATTACCCGCAGCAAGCAGGACGCATGTCGATCCCTTCGCCCGTCGCGCGCTTCACCGCGCCGCCGCCCGAGATCTTCTCCGAGCGGACCCCCCCGTACTCCCCCGAGGCCGAGCTGGCCGTGCTCGGGGGGATGATGATGGATGCCGACGCCCTCTCGAAAGCCATCGAGGTCGTCGACGACACCATGTTCCACCGCGAGGGGAACCGCCGCATCTTCCGCGCGATGGTGCGCATCTTCGAGCGCGGCGACGTCATCGACTTCGTCACGCTCCCCGAAGAGCTCCGCACCGCCGGCGACCTGGACTCAGCCGGCGGGCTGTCGTTCCTCTCGACGCTGGTGGATGCGGTCCCCACCGCGGCCAACATCGAGTACCACGCCAAGATCGTCCGCGAAAAGGCGCTCCTGCGGCGGCTGATCGAGGCGGCCACGGGGATCATCCAGGACACCTACGCCGGCCAGTCCGACGTCGAGGACCTGCTGGACGACGCCGAGCAGCGGATCTTCCAGATCGCGCAGACGCACGACCGCAAGGGCTTCGTCTGGATCAAGGAGATCCTCTGGCCGACCTTTGAAAAGATCGAGCAGCTTCAGAACAACTCCTCCTCCGTCACCGGCGTCGCCACCGGCTTCGGCGACCTCGACGAGATCACCGCCGGCTTCCAGCCCGGCGACCTGATCATCGTGGCGGCGCGTCCGTCGATGGGGAAGTGCCTGGCCCACGACGCGGAGATCCTCCTGGAAGACGGGAGCGTCACGACCATCGAGGAGATCTACCGCGCACGCTCCGCGCGGCTGCTGACCCTGGACGAGCGCTGGAAGTTCGCCATCACGGAGCCGAGCGCGTTCGTGGACGACGGCGAAAAGCCCGTTTTCCGCGTCACCACGCGCCTCGGCCGCACCGTAGAGACGACGCTCACGCACCCCTTCCTGACCATCGACGGGTGGAAGCCGCTCTCCGAGGTGGCCGTCGGTGACCACGTCGCGGTGCCGCGCCGGCTGGAGGTGTTCGGCGGCGACGAGATGCGCGACTGCGAGGTCGAGCTCCTCGCCTACCTGATCGGCGACGGCAATCTTACCGGCGCCAATCCGCGCTTCACCAACGCCGACGCGCGCCTTCGCGAAGAATTCACCACCGCTGTCGCCGAGTTCGGCGGCGTGGTGGCGACGGAAGATGCGCGGGAGACGCGGACGACGACCCTGCGCGTGCGCCGCGATCCCGCCTACGCGCGCGCCCAGCGCAACGGGTTCGCGGCGCGTTTCGGCGCACGCGTGGCCGCGGAGCGAGGCGCGGGGTGCCGTGTCGCGGCCGCCACTGTCGTGACAGCGTCCGCAGTAAGCACGTGGGCGCACGGCACATCCGCACCATCCACGGCGCTCCTCGAGCCGGTTGCGGATGCGCTCGGGATGGCGCCCGCCGACCTCGCGCCTGACGGTGTGGATGCGCTGATTCGCGCCGAGCGTAACGCGCTCACGACGTGGCTGGAAGATCTCGGCCTGATGGGGAAGAACGCGGCCGGGAAATTTGTGCCCGCGCCGGTGTTCACGCTCGTCCGCCCACAGGTGGCGCTCTTTCTCAACCGCCTGTTCGCGACGGACGGCTGGGCGACGGTGCTCGCCTCCGGGCAGGCGCAGCTCGGCTACGCAACGGTGAGTGAGCGCCTTGCGCGCCAGCTGCAGCACCTGCTCCTGCGCTTCGGCGTGATCGCGCAGCTGCGGCGCCGCGAGGTGAAGTACCGCGACGGCCGCCGCACCGCGTGGCAGCTCGACGTCACCGACGCGGAGTCGATCCGCACCTTTGCGCGCGAGATCGGCATCTTCGGCAAGGAAGAAGCACTCGGCCGCGCAGTGGCGGCGGTGGGTGCGAAGCGCTACCAGACGAACCGGGACCTGATCCCTCGGGGCGTATGGGCGCGCATCGAAGCGGCCGGGGGCGAGGAGTCGTGGGCTTCGCTTGCGCGCCGCGCCGGGATCGAGGGGTGGACCAACGTGCACGCAGGCAGGCGCTCGCTCTCGCGCCGGCGGCTGCGCGCGTTCGCGGACGCGCTCGACAATGCTGAGCTGCGCGCACTTGCGGACAGCGATGTGTACTGGGACGAGGTTGTCTCCATCGAGCCGCTCGGGATGCGCCAGGTCTACGACCTCACCATCCCGGACACGCACAACTTCGTTGCCAACGACGTTTGCGTGCACAACACGGCGTTCACGCTCAACATCGCCCAGCACGCGGCCATTTCCGCGAAGGCGCCCGTCGCCTTTTTCTCGCTGGAAATGAGCAAGGAGTCGCTCGTGCAGCGTGTGCTGTGCGCCGAAGCGCGCGTGGACGCCAGCCGGCTGCGACGCGGGCGGCTGATGGACGATGAGTACGCCCGCCTCGCCACCGCCGCCGGCTACCTGAACACCGCGCCGATCTACATCGACGACACCGCCGGCATCTCGGTGCTGGAGATGCGCGCCAAGGCCCGCCGCCTCAAGTCCGACCGCCCGGACCTGGCGATGATCATCGTCGACTACCTCCAGCTCATGGTTGGCAAGGGGAAGACGGAGAACCGCCAGCAGGAAGTCTCCGAGATCTCCCGCGGCCTCAAGGCGCTCGCCAAGGAGCTGAACGTGCCCGTGGTGGCGCTCTCGCAGCTCAGCCGCGCCGTGGAGTCCCGTCCGGACAAGCGCCCGATGATGTCAGACCTCCGCGAGTGCGTGCCGGGTGACACGTTGGTGGTGCTGAGCGACGGCAGCCGCGTCCCCATTCGCGAGCTGGTCGGCACCACGCCGCGCGTGGTCGCGGTGTCGGAGAAGGGCGAGCTGGTGCATGCGCAGTCGGACCTCGTCTGGTCCGTCGGACGAAAGCCGGTGCTGCGGGTGCGGCTGGCGAGCGGCCGCACGTCGCGCTGCACGGCGCAGCACCGCGTGCTCGGCGGCGCGGGGTGGGTGCACGCGGGCGAGCTCGCGCCGGGAGATCGCGTCGCGCTGGCGCGGCGGCTTCCCGAGCCGCTCGAGCCGGAGACGTGGAGCGAGGCGCGGCTGGCGCTCCTGGGACACCTGGTGGGCGACGGCAGCTACCTTTCCGGGCAGCCGCTCCGCTACACCACGGCGTCTGAAGAGAACAGCCGGCTCGTCACGGAGTCCGCGGAATCGGAGTTCGGCGTCGTGGTCAACCGCCACGCGGGACGCGGCAACTGGCACCAGCTCGTCATCAGCGGGAACGGTAACCGCTGGCATCCGGCGGGGGTCAACCTGTGGCTTCGCGAGCTGGGGATCTTTGGCCAGCGCTCGCACCAGAAGCGGCTCCCGGCTGGCGTGTTCCGGTTGCGTGACGAGCAGATCGCCGTCCTCCTGCGGCACCTTTGGGCGACGGACGGCTCCATCTACGCGCGCCCGGCGGAGATGCGCGGCTCTTCGTCCGTGTACTTCTCCACGTGCAGCCCAGGCCTCGCGGGTGACGTGGCGGCGCTCCTTCTTCGCCTGGGGATCATCGCGCGCATTCGCGAGGTGCCGCACGCCACCGCACGTCCCGTCTACACCGTCGCGGTTTCTGGCGCGACCGACCAGCGCCGCTTCCTTGATCTGGTCGGTGGCTTCGGCCCGCGCGCGGAGCCGGCGGCGCGCCTGGCCGAGCATCTTGCGAACGTGGAACCGAATACCAACGTCGATACGCTTCCGCACGAGGTGTTCGGGCGCGTGAAGGCCGCGATGGCGGAGCAGGGGATCTCGCAGCGCGCCATGGCCGCCGCGCGCGGCACGAGCTACGGCGGCACGGCGCACTTCGACTTCGCACCCTCGCGCGCTGTGGTTGCGGAGTACGCCGAGCTGCTGGACGACGATGCGTTGCGCACCCAGGCCGCGAACGACCTCTTCTGGGACCGTGTGGTCGAAGTCGTTCCCGACGGAGAGGAAGAGGTATTCGACCTCACCGTGCCCGGCCCCGCCTGCTGGCTCGCGGATGGGATCGTCAGCCACAACTCGGGAGCAATCGAGCAGGATGCGGACGTCATCATGTTCCTGTACCGCCCCGAGTACTACTTCGGCCCAACGGACAAGGAAGGCAACTCGCTGGAAGGACTCGCCGAGCTGATCATCGGCAAGCAGCGTAACGGCGCGACGGGGAAGATCAACCTGATGTTCCGCAAGGAGTTCACGCGCTTCGAGAGCTTCAGCCCGCGCGATGGCGGGAGCAGCTTCTCCCCAGGCGAGTGATCCGAAGCCCTCTCCGCGTCTCCGCGCCTCTCCGTGAGACCAGCCGTTAGGATGCTGTAAGGGAACGCCACTGTTCGGCCGGTGGCGGAGGTGTGGCGGCGGGCCGGAAAGCCCGCACCCGCGGGGGCGAGCGGGGTATCATTCAGACGAGGCCCCAGCGGAGACACGGGAGCGATGGCGAAGACGAAGACCGCGTTTTTCTGCCGCGACTGCGGCACGGAGACGGCCAGGTGGCAGGGGCAGTGCCCCGGCTGCCGCGAGTGGAACACCCTGGTGGAGGAGCCGTCCGCGCCCCGGCGCGCGCGCGGGACCGCGACCGCCGGCGAGGCGCGCGCCGCGAGCGGGGCCGCACCCGTGCGCCTGCGCGACGTGGAAGGGACGGAGCGGCGCCGCTGGACCACCGGGCTCGCGGAGTTCGACTTCGTGCTGGGCGGCGGGATCGTCCCCGGCTCGGTGATCCTCATCGGCGGCGAGCCGGGGATCGGCAAGTCGACCATCCTCCTGCAGGTCGCGGCCCGGCTGGAGGGCTCGCAGCACAAGACGCTGTACGTCTCCGGCGAGGAGTCCGCGCACCAGGTGAAGCTGCGCGCGGACCGCATGGACACGCCCGCCGGTTCCGTCACGCTGCTGGCCGAAACGGAGCTGGACACCATCCTACTGCGGGCCGCCGAAGCCGCGCCCGACGTGCTCCTGGTGGACTCGATCCAGACCGTCTACACGCCGGAGCTGGAGGGTGCGCCGGGGAACGTGGGGCAGGTGCGTGAGTGCGCCGCGCGGCTCCAGCGCTACGCAAAGCAGACCGGGACGGCGGTGTTCCTGGTGGGCCACGTAACCAAGGGCGGCGGGATCGCGGGGCCCAAGACGCTGGAGCACATCGTGGACACGGTGCTCTACTTCGAGAGCGCGGGCGGGCTGGACAACCGCGTGCTGCGCGCCACCAAGAACCGCTTCGGCGGGGTGGACGAGATCGGCGTCTTCCGGATGACGGCCGAGGGGCTCGTCCCCGTCGGCAACCCGTCCGAGCTGTTCCTCGGCGAGCGGACGCAGGGCACCTCCGGCTCCGCCGTCGTGGCCACCATGGAGGGGACGCGCCCGCTACTGGTGGAGGTGCAGGCGCTGGCCGCAAAGGCCTCGTACGGGGCGCCGCAGCGCGTCAGCACCGGGCTGGACCACAAGCGGCTGGCGCTCCTGCTGGCCGTGATGGAGAAGCGCGCGGGGATCCCGTTCGGGCAGCTCGACGTCTTCCTCAACGTCGTCGGCGGGCTGCGGCTGGCGGAGACGGCGGGGGACGTTGCGGTGGCGGTTGCGCTCGCGTCCAGCGTCTTCGACCGGCCGGTGCCGGTGGACGCGGTGTTCATCGGAGAGCTGGGGCTGGGGGGCGAGCTTCGCCCGGTGGGCCAGATGGAGCGGCGTCTAGCCGAGGCGGCGCGTATGGGGTTCAGGACCGCGTATCTCTCACCGCGCGCGCGTCCGCAGAAGCCGCCCGCCGGCATCCGCATCGTGGAAACCGAGGACGTGAAAGCCCTTGTCGAGCGCATCTTCGGCTGACGCGCCCCTCGCCGCCGCCGTGATCGTGGCGGGGGGCTCGGGGCGACGGATGGGCGGCGCCGTCCGCAAGCAGTACCTGGAGGTCGGCGGCGCTCCCGTCCTCCTGCGCGCCTTGACGCCGTTCGTGGACCACCCCGGCATCGGCCGCGTCGTGGTCGTGCTGCCGCCGGAGGACGTCGACGCGCCGCCGAGCTGGGTCGCCGCGCTGCCGGTGATGGTCGTGGCGGGGGGCGCGGAGCGCGGCGATTCGGTGTGGAATGGGCTACTCGCCACGCCAGAGGATGCGCCCACGGTGCTGGTGCACGACGGCGCGCGCCCGTTCGTCTCCGCCGCAGTCATCGATCGCGTGCTCGACGCCTGCTCTGAAGGCGGCGCGATCGCGGCGGTCCAGGTGACGGACACGGTAAAGGAAGTCGGACCGGACGGCATCATCCGCGGCACGCCCGACCGCGAGCGCCTCTGGCGGGCGCAGACGCCGCAAGGCTTCCCGCGCGCCGCCCTGATCCGCGCCTACGAGCGCGCCCGCGCCGAGGGCGTCGCCGCCACCGACGACGCGGCGATCTTCGAGCGGTACGAGGCGCCCGTGCGCGTGGTGTCGGGCTCGGAGCGCAACATCAAGGTCACCCGGCCGACCGATCTGCTGGTGGCGGAGGCGCTTGCCCTTGCTCCGGACGCGGAAGCGGGTGAATGATGAAAGACGTCGCTGACACGCCCCCGGCCGTGCCGCAAATCCGCGGGTGAGCCGCGCGCCTCAACCCCGTCGCACCATGACCGATCCGGCCGGCGATGCGCCGACCACCGCCACGTTCAACATCCTCTTCGTCTGCACCGGCAACACCTGCCGCTCGGCGATGGCGGAGGGGATCGCTCGGCGCGAGCTGGAGGAGCGCGGGTGGCGCCACGTGCGCGTCGCCTCGGCGGGGATTTCGGCGCGGGACGGGGACAGCGCGGCCGGGAACGCAGTCGCGGTGGCGCAGAGGCACGGGGTGGACCTGGACGCGCACCGCACCCGCTCGCTGACGCCCGGCCTGCTGGAGCGCGCGGACCTGGTGCTGGCGATGAGCCCGGGGCACCTGGACGCGGTGCGCCGCTTCGGCGCTGGCGAGAAGGCGGCGCTCCTCTCCTCCTTCGCCGCGGGCGACGATCCTCATGCGCGCGGCGTACGCGATCCGTTCGGCGGACCCGTGCAGGCGTATGAGAACACCTACGCGGAACTGCGGCGGCTGATCGGCGGGGCGCTCGACCGGCTGGCGCCGATCCTCCACCCGTGAGCTTCGTCCCCAGCGCGTCCACGCGGCTCTTTGCGCTGCTCGGCGACCCCGTATCACACTCGCTCTCCCCCGCCTTCCAGAACGCTGCCCTGCGCGCCGCCGGGCTGGACGGCGTGTACGTCGCCCTTCGCTGCTCGCCTTCCGAGGTCGAGGGGCTGATCCGTGGGATCGCGCGCGCGGGCGGCGGCGGCAACGTCACCGTGCCGCACAAAGCGATTGCCGCCGCCGCCGTTGACCGCCGCACCGCGACGGTGGAGCGCACGGGCGCGTGCAACGCCTTCTGGCTGGAAGACGGCGAGGTGTGGGGCGACAACACGGACGTGGCCGGCGCCCGCGCCGCCATCTCCGCCGTCGCGGGGGAGAACGCGCCCGAATCCGTCCTCGTGGTCGGCGCTGGGGGAGCGGCGCGGGCGGTGCTCTGCGCGCTCGAGGGGTCCGCGCGGCACGTTACGCTCCTGAACCGCGGCCCTGATCGCGCGCACGAGCTCGCCGCGCGCTTCGCATCGGAGTCGCTGCGGATCGAGGTTCTTTCGCTGGACGCCGACCTGTCGGATCGGACTTTCGATCTCGCGATCAACTCCACGTCGCTGGGCCTGCGCCCCGCCGACCCCCTCCCGCCCACCGGCGGTGCGCATTTCGCCGCCGCGCTGGACGTCGTGTATTCGCCCAGCGGCACGTCCTGGGTGCACCACGTGCGCGCCCACGGCATCCCCGCCGCGGACGGCAAGGAGATGCTGCTGCAGCAGGGCGCCGCCGCCTTCCGCCGCTGGTGGCGCGCCGAGCCGCCGGTCGATGCGATGCGCGCGGCGCTGGGTGCGGGCTGACGGTTCTGCGTGTCGGAGCCGCGGTTGGGTCCGGCGTCAAACGGCGAGGGCAGAGGGGGGCAGGACACGGGCAGCCGGTGGGGCGGCCCCTACGAGGTTGGTGCGTGAGGCGGCGGTCGACGCGGGGCAGGGGAGGGCAGACACGCGGGTCTGCCCCTACCGGATTTGTGCGACCAGGCGGGCGGCGGAGCGGCGTCGGGCATGGGCGCGATAAATCGCGCCCATGGCGGCGAGGAACGAGCGGGGGTGAGGGCCCCACAACGATGCCATTCCCAACCCTGATCCGCGACGCGTGGGCCGGAGCGCTCGACCTCGTGTTCGCGCCGGTGTGCGTGGGGTGCCGCGAGGCGGTGCCGACGGCGGACTCGCAGCGGATCGTGTGCCGGCTCTGCTGGATGAAGTGCAGGCCGCTTCCCGTGCCGCGCTGCGCCCGGTGCTGGAGCCCCGTGGACCCGCACCGTGAGCCCTCGCCGGTGTGCCGAACCTGCGACGCGTGGCCAGCGGGGGTGCGCGCCATCCGCTCGCCCTTTGCGATGGGCGAGGTGCCGCGGACGCTCGTGCACGCTCTCAAATACGGCGGCTGGTCCGCGGCGGCGGAGCCGATGGCGGCGAAGATGGCGGCGATGGAGTGGCCGCGCGAGACGATGGACGAGGCGCGGATCGTGGTGCCGGTGCCCACCAGCGCGGCGCGTACGCGGGAGCGCGGGTACAACCAGGCGGCGCTCCTGGCGCGCGGATTCGCGGCTCGCACCGGTCGAGTGACACGCGAGGACTTGCTCTTGCGGGTGCGGGCCACGGCCACCCAAACGGCCTTGCATCCGGGGGAGCGGCGGGCTAACGTAGCGCGCGCTTTCGCCGTGCCGGCCAGCCGGGCGGCGGAGCTGCGCGGCGAGCACGTCATCCTGGTGGACGACGTGTGGACCACGGGGGCCACCGCGCTGAGCTGCGTGGAGGCGCTCGTGGAAGCCGGCACCCGAGCGGTGAGCGTGGCCACCTTCGCCCGCGTCGTTCCCGAGCTGGAGCGAAGCTGACGCGCCGCCCCAACGTACCCGAGAGAGAGGCCATGGCAATTCGCGTCGCCATCAACGGATTCGGCCGCATCGGCCGCAACGTCCTTCGTGCCGCCAAGCAGGCCGGCGCCACCGACATCGACTTCGTGGCCGTCAACGACCTGACGGACACCGCCACGCTCGCGCACCTACTGAAGTACGACTCCGTCCACGGCCGCTACCCCGGCACCGTGGAAGCCCGCGAGAACTCGCTCCTGGTGGACGGCGACGAGCTGCGCGTCTTCGCCGAGAAGGACCCCGCCGCGCTCCCCTGGGGCGACCTGGGTGTGGACATCGTGATCGAGTCGACCGGCCGCTTCACCAACCGCGACGACGCGGCGAAGCACATCCAGGGCGGCGCCAAGAAGGTGATCATCTCCGCCCCGGCCAAGGGCGAGGACATTACCATCGTGCTGGGGGTGAACGGCGACAAGTACGACCCGGCCAACCACCACGTCGTCTCCAACGCCTCGTGCACCACCAACTGCCTGGTGCCGGTGGTGAAGGTGCTGCGCGACTCGTTCGGCTTCAAGCGCGGGGTCATGACGACGATCCACTCGTACACCAACGACCAGAACATCCTGGACCTGCCGCACAAGGACCTGCGCCGGGCCCGCGCCGCGGCCGTCTCCATGATCCCCACCACCACCGGCGCCGCCAAGGCGACCGGGCTGGTGATTCCCGAGGTGAAGGGGAAGATCGACGGCTTCGCGATCCGCGTCCCCACGCCCAACGTGTCGCTGGTGGACCTTACCTGCGAGCTGGAGCAGGAGGTGGACGCCGCGGCCGTGAACGATGCGCTTCGCGCCGCGTCGCAGGGCGCCATGAAGGGGATCCTGGGCTTCGAGGAGTCGGAGCTGGTGTCGGTGGACTACATCGGCAACCCGCACTCGTCCATCGTCGATGCGCCCTCCACCAGCGTGACGGCCGGGCTGGTGAAGGTGGTGGCCTGGTACGACAACGAGTGGGGCTACTCGAACCGCTGCGTGGACCTGGCGCGGTTCATGGGGGAACGGCTGTAGCCGGGGTCGGCGCGTGTAGGCAGCCGTCGTGCGAGAGTGCTGAGTCCTAAGTCCTGAGTGCTGAACTGCCAGGACTTAGGACTCAGCACTTAGGACTCTTCCACCATACGCGTAACGCCAGGAAGCATGAACAGAAAAACCATCGCCGACCTGCGCGCCGACGAGATCCAGGGGCGCCGCGTGGTCGTTCGCGTCGATTACAACGTGCCGCTCGACGACGAGGGGCGGATCACGGACGACTCGCGCATCCGGGCCACCCTCCCCACCCTCGACGCGCTCCTGCAGCAGGGGGCCAAGGTGGTGCTGCTGGCGCACTTCGGGCGTCCCAAGGGGAAGCCGGTGCCGGAGATGTCGCTGCGCCCCGCGGGGGAGCGGCTGGCGCAGCTGCTGGAGGGGCGCACGGTGAGGTTCGTGCCGGACACGGTGGGGCGCGAGGCGCACGGCGCCGTCTCCATGCTCCTCCCGGGCGAGGCCGTCCTGCTGGAGAACACCCGCTACTTCGCCGGCGAGGAGAAGAACGACCCCGCGCTGGCCGAGGAGCTGGCGGCGCTGGGCGACGTGTACGTCAACGACGCCTTCGGAGCCGCCCACCGCGCGCACGCCTCCACCGCGGGGATCGCGGACGTGATGCGGGCGCACGGCAAGCCGGCGGTGGCGGGGCTCCTGATGGCGCGCGAGCTGGAGTACCTGGGCCGCGTGCTGGAACAGCCGGAGCGCCCCTTCGTGGCCATCATCGGCGGCGCCAAGATCTCGGGGAAGATCGACGTCATCCGCTCGCTCCTCCCCAAGGTGGACCACCTGGTGATCGGCGGGGCGATGGCGAACACCTTCTTCCGCGCGATGGGGCTCGGCACCGGCACCTCGCTGGTGGAGGAGGACCGCGTGGATCTCGCCCGCGAGCTGATCGCGGAAGCCGGGGGGAAGCTCCTCCTGCCGACCGACTGCGTGGTGACGGACCGGCTGGAGGAGGGGGCCGATGCCGCCACCGTCGCGCGCGAGGCGATCCCGACCGACCGCATGGTGGCCGACGTGGGCCCCGCGACAGTGGAAGCGTACGGCCGCGTGGTCCGCTCCGCGAAGACGGTGCTGTGGAACGGGCCGATGGGCGTCTTCGAGATCCCCGCCTTCGCCGAAGGGACGCGCGGCGTCGCGCTGGCCGTGGCCGACGCCACCGACGGCGGCGCCACCACCGTGGTCGGCGGCGGCGACTCGGCTGCGGCGGTGTCGGGGATGGGGCTGGAGTCGCGCATCTCGCACGTCTCCACCGGCGGCGGCGCTTCGCTCGAGTTCCTGGAGGGGCGCGTCCTCCCGGGCGTGGCCGCGCTCTCGCCGCGGGGGGCGCGGTGACGGCGCCGCGCACGCCGGTGCTGGCCGGCAACTGGAAGATGAACCTGGGCCCCGCGGCGGCGGCCGGCTTCTTCGACGACTTCCTCGCGCGGCACGCCCCGCGCGAGGACGCCACGGTGCTCTTCTTTCCCCCCGCCATCTCGTTCACCGCCGCGCGCGAGGCGCTGCGGGGGCGGCCGGACGTGCGGCTGGGGGTGCAGAACGTGTACTGGGAGGCGGGCGGCGCCTTCACCGGCGAGCTGTCCGTGCCGCTGGCCGCCGAGGCCGGCGCGGAGTACGTGCTGATCGGCCACAGCGAGCGCCGCCACGTCTTCGGCGAAACGGTGACGCAGACGGTGCGCAAGGTGCGCGCGGTGCTCGACGGCGGACTCGTGCCCCTGCTGTGCGTGGGCGAGACGCTGGACGAGCGCCGCGCCGGCCGCGCCGAGGCGGTGGTGGATGGACAGCTCGTGCCCGTCCTGGCCACCCTCACGCGCCAGGAGACGGCGCGCCTGGTGGTGGCGTACGAGCCGGTGTGGGCCATCGGCACCGGCGAGACGGCGAGCCCCGCCGACGCGGACTCGATGCACCGCGCCGTGAGGGCGCGCCTCGCCGCGGCCTGTGGTCCGGAGGGTGCGCGCGCGATCCCCATCCTCTACGGCGGCAGCGTGAAGCCTGAGAATGCGGCGGAGCTGCTGGCCCAGCCGGAGGTGGACGGGGTGCTGGTGGGTGGGGCGTCGCTGGACCCCGCCGGCTTTGCGGAGATCTGCGCGGCGGGTTGACAACCGCGCCTGCGTGGCTAACTTACACCGTTTACCGCCAGCCACGTCACCCCTTCCTGAGCTCTCCGTGTTCACGTTCCTGTTGATCCTTCTGATCCTAGATTCGTTCGTCCTGATCCCCACGGTGCTGCTCCAGTCGGGGAAGGGCGGCGGGCTCGCTTCGATGGGGGGCGGCTCCGGCGGCTCCGACACGCTCTTCGGCGGGCGGCAGGCGGCCACGCTCCTCACCAAGATGACGTGGTGGACGGGCGGGCTCTTCGTGGGGCTCGCGTTCGCGCTGGCGATCCTCTCGTCGCGTCCGGAGCGGGGCGGCTCGGTGCTGCGCCGAGAGCTGCAGGGCACGGCCCCGGCGGCCCCCGCCTCCGCGCCCGCTACGCTCCCCGGCGCCCGCCCGGCGACACCCGCACCGGCCACCGGCGCGCAGGCACCGTCCACCACGGGCCCCGCGGGCGGCACCCCGGCCCCGGCCGCCGGCCTCCCCGCCCCGGCCACCCCGGCGACGGGCACTCCGGCGCCCACGGGCGCCACGGCCCCCGCGCCCAAGCAGTAAGCCGTCCAAACCACGGACCGCACCAGCGGGCCGGCCTCCCAGCGAGGCCGGCCCGCTTTTCGTGTGTGCCCAGCATGAACAGTGGTCCGGAGGTGAGAGTCCTCCCGGAACTTGGTCGTAGGGACCGAAGCGAGCCGCAAGGCGCCGACCGTGAGGGGAGCGCTGAAAGAAGCGGGGTAGCGAACCCGTCGAGCCGACGAA